>PKSY01000208.1 GCA_002869405.1 Marinilabiliales bacterium | reverse complement strand
TTATTAAATAAGCATTACCATGTCATATGTAGTATATGATAGATATTAACATGTTTTCAACATCCCCCCAATTCTCCCTATCTTAGCGCCATGGCAAACGAACGTACTTACGATATCCCCGAAATAGGTAATGCCACGGTGAGGAAATCGAACCGCGCGAAACGTGCGCGAATTGCCATTAAACCCGGACCCCAAATTATCGCCACAATACCGGCGTACCTGCCTTACGAAAAAGGAATTACTTTCATCCTCCAAAAAAAAGAGTGGATACTCAACACTCTCCAAAAATTTGAAATCAAAACCAACGATTACCTCACGTTTACTCCCCAAACTGAGTACTGCACACGCAACCACCGCCTGGTAATAAATACCCGGCATAATAGTAACCTCAGCTTCACTGTTGAGCCGGGAATCACGCTGGTGCAGGTGCCGGAAGAGGCCACGGTTACGGATCCGCAAATCCAGGAGTGGATTAAAAAAGCCATTGAAGAGACGTGGCGCATCGAGGCGAAGGCCATGCTCCCGCAAAAGGTCAGTCTCTGGGCCCAACGCTACAATTTCAAATACCAGAACGTTACCATCCGCAACTCAAAAACACGCTGGGGAAGCTGCTCCTCCAACGGCAATATCAACCTCTCACTGCACCTCATGCGCCTGCCCGAAGAGCTCATCGATTTCGTGATCCTACACGAACTTACCCACACCGTCCACAAAAACCACGGCCCGCAATTCCATGCGCTGCTGGATATAATCTGCGGCGGAAAGGAGAAAGAACTCAACGCCCGCCTCCGCACATTCAAAATGGGCGACTACCGCATGTATCATCAGCTTGTGCAGTAACCGCTTTCCGTCATCTTTTTATTCCTGTAAAAAACTATCTTTGCAAAAATTTTTAAACTATGCATCACGAACTTAGCGAACAGGAACAAGTCAGAAGAGAATCGCTGCAGGCTTTACTGGATCTGGGTATAAACCCCTATCCCGCAGCAGAGTATAATATTACCAACTATTCTGATGAGATAAAGAAACAGTTTCCTGAGGATCAGACGCTGTTTCAGGAGGTGAGTATCGCAGGACGTATTATGAGCCGACGCATCATGGGTGCAGCTTCTTTTACTGAAATCCAGGACAGCAAGGGCAGAATTCAGCTCTACTTCCGCCGCGATGATATTTGCCCCGGCGACGATAAAACCATGTACAACATCGTCTTTAAACGTCACCTTGACATCGGCGATATCATCGGCGTGAAGGGGTTTGCCTTTATCACCAAAATGGGAGAGGTAACCATCCACGTGAAGGAGTACACGCTGCTTTCCAAATCATTGAAGCCGCTGCCAATCGTGAAGGAGAAGGCGGATCAGGTTTTTGATGCATTTACCGATCCCGATCAGCGTTACCGTCAGCGTTATATCGACCTTATCGTAAACCCCGAGGTACGTAAAACTTTTGTGCAGCGCACCAAACTGGTGAACAGCATGCGAGCATTTCTCGCCGAAAGGGAATATCTGGAGGTGGAGACTCCGATTCTGCAGCCGCTTTATGGTGGCGCCGCAGCCCGTCCGTTCAAAACACACCATAACACCCTCGACATGACGCTCTACCTGCGTATCGCCAATGAGCTTTACCTCAAGCGCTTGATTGTTGGCGGATATGATGGCGTATTCGAGTTCTCCAAGGATTTCCGCAACGAAGGGATGTCGCGGTTCCACAACCCGGAATTCACGCAAATGGAGCTCTATGTGGCTTACAAGGATTATGAATGGATGATGAACCTGGTGGAAGAGATGGTGGAACGCATCGCCATGGATCTTCACGGCACCACAGAGGTGAAGGTGGGTGAAAATACCATCAACTTCAAGCGTCCGTGGAAACGCTATACCATGTTTGAGGTTATCGAACACTATACCGGCATCGACATCAGCGCGATGGATGAGGCGCAGCTCGTGGCTACAGCCCGCAAACTTGGCGTCAGCGTGGATGAATCCATGGGTAAGGGAAAACTCATCGACGAGATTTTTGGTGAAACATGTGAGTCGAAACTCATACAGCCTACGTTTATCACCAACTATCCGGTGGAGATGTCGCCGCTGGCGAAGAAACACCGCGAGCACGAGGGACTGGTAGAGCGTTTTGAGGCTATCTGTAACGGAAAAGAGATCTGTAATGCCTTTTCAGAGCTCAACGACCCCATTGATCAGCGCGAGCGTTTTATGGATCAGCTGGAGCTCGGAAAGCGCGGCGATGATGAGTCAATGGTGCTTGATGAGGACTTCCTCAGAGCACTGGAAATCGGAATGCCGCCAACCGCAGGGCTGGGTATCGGCATCGACCGCCTCTCAATGATTATGACTGACTCACACTCCATCCAGGATGTGCTTTTCTTCCCGCAAATGCGACCTGAAAAGGCACAGGATGACAATGAGGAGTAGTGGTTTAAAAGCATAGACTTTTTACTTACGCACCAGACCCGTCAGGTTTCCAAAACCTGACGGGTCTTTTCTATTCCGGTGCCCTCGACTGCGCTCGGGCACCTGCCGTAGTGTTGCTTAGCATCTTCGTGATGCTTAGCAACTTAGAGGGAAATCTCCGGTGCTTTCGGCTCCGCCCGGGCACCTGCTGTAGTCACGGCCAGACCCGTCAGGTTTTGGAAACCTGACGGGTCTTTTCGTTCCGGTGCCCTCGACT
>PKSY01000263.1 GCA_002869405.1 Marinilabiliales bacterium | reverse complement strand
CTTTATCCTCAACTTTTTTGATGTATTGAGAAGCCAACGGAACTTTACATGCCGTACCACCCATGTCCACATTGACCTTACCGATTGTTTCAGCAACCTGTTTTGCAGGAATATTCAGGCCTGCAATGGCACCACCAACAGCAATGACAAAGTTATTCATGGCATAACGCACTCGATTTGGAGCAGTATGAATACGCTGTTTTACTTCTTGCAGTAATGAAAAATATTTATCGGAATCGAGCTCTTCATCGGACTTCAGAGAAGCTACTGAAGATAAAGTTGACCAGCCAGCAGCAGCAATATTCTCTTCATCTGAGTTAATCCAGTCAAGCGCAAGTTCAAATCCAAAAGGAGTTTCGGCTGCAACCCAAGGCACTGTATATTCACTTATCATGTACCAATAAGCCTGCTTCACCCAGCGATTTAGATCCTCTCTTGTCATCATGGCTTCGTCAGCAATAAGCCCCGCCAGATACATGGCATCCGAATTTCCGGTAGCATAAAGTTCCAACGAAAGCTTGTGGTTCTTACCGACCTTTTTTACAATCTTCTTAAGATCGGCAACCTTAACACCAAAGAACGGCTCTCTGGCACCATGCTTCATTAAAACCTTCTTTGTTTGTTCGCTTCCCAGCTGTTCAAGCTGCTTCAAAATATCATCTGTTGTCATAGTGAATAAACCTTGTTACTCTCATGACAACAGATAACTTTCGATGAAGTTTTCAGGACAGCTCTTAACTAAAAGATTATTCCTTTAATAAATCCATCCATTAATTATTTTTTTCTGCATCCGGCACGTGAAGAACCGCCAAAAATAATTGAGGCACCTATAATAAATCCAAGATCATATGCCCAGCCGCTATTATAAAGCTCATAGATATAGACATTTTCATTGAAAAGACTAATGATAAATGAGATACCCATAATAAGACCATGCCAGATACCCATAAAAAATCCCGCCGGTTCATCTAAGGTAAAACGTTCGTTTCCGGGTGCGCAGGATGAAAGAAGAAGTACCACAGCTATGAGCAGTAACGGCAGAAGCATTTTTTTTGTCAGTTTCATAGTTTAAAGCGTGTTGGTTAGTCGAATAAATATACGTTTTTTTTGTGATAATTTTTATCTTAACAATAACATAACCCTGTACAGGTTGTTATGCTCATAATGAAGCAAAAGATCAACATTTTCTGGATGCGCCGTGATCTCCGCCTGGAAGATAATCATGCCCTTGCCCGTGCACTCTCTTCCGGACTTCCGGTTCGCATTCTTTTCATCTTTGATGATCAGATACTCGGTAAACTTGACGACAAATCAGACAGGCGGGTTACATTTATTATTGAGAGGCTGAAACACTTAAATCATCAACTTTCCGGTTACAACTCAGGTATTGATATCCGCAAAGGAAACTCAAAAGAGGTATTTAAAAAGGTATTTGATGAATTTGATGTGGAGGGCCTATACCTTAACAGAGATTATGAGCCTTATGCAGAAGAAAGGGATACAACAATCAGAGATCTGTGCCTTGAATCCGGAATTTCATTTCAAAGCTATAAAGATCACCTGATTTTTGAAAATGGTGAGATACTCAAAAATGACGGTTCTCCATATACGGTATTTACTCCCTTTGCAAAAAAATGGAAATCAGCTCTTTCAGAATCACACTTTCAGAATTTTAATTCAGAAAAACTTTTAAATAACCTTGATAGGTTTAATGTTGATGCATCTTCAGCTGATCTATATTCTCTTACCGGATTTAATAAGACTGAAATAGTCAATCCTGTTCCGGTTATTCCTGATATAGAGACACTAACAGCGTATGCTGACACACGTGACTTACCATGGAGAGACAGTACTACCCGTCTGGGTCATCATCTGCGTTTCGGAACTGTCAGCATCAGAAAAGTGGCATCACTAGCTACTAAAAACAGCGATGTTTTTCTGGGAGAATTAATCTGGCGCGAATTTTTCTCACATATTCTGGCGCATTATCCTCATGTTGAAAACAGTGCTTTTAAAAAACAGTACGACCTTATTCCCTGGAGGAATGACCAAAGGGAGCTGGAGCGCTGGAAAAACGGGACTACAGGATTTCCTTTGGTAGATGCAGGGATGCGTGAACTCACGGCAACCGGATTTATGCATAACCGTGTCAGGATGATAACTGCCGGTTTTTTAATTAAGGATCTGCTAATTGACTGGCGCATTGGTGAGGCATGGTTTGCAAAACACCTTCTGGATTATGAGCTGGCTTCGAACAACGGAAACTGGCAATGGGCAGCAGGGACAGGATGTGATGCCGCACCCTATTTCAGAGTATTTAACCCAATTACACAACAGGAGCGTTTTGATCCGGAATTCCGCTATATCAAGCAGTGGGTCCCTGAATTCGGGACTACAAAATACCCTGCCCCAATGACAGATCACAAGCTTGCCCGACTCAGAGCAATTGATGTTTATAAAAGTGTTTTAAAATAATCATATTTAGGTGAACTTTTTCTCACAAGTCATGTTACGTATAATGAGTCTAAATAATTAGTCCCTCCTTTAGTTTGCGTTTCCGCGCAACATGGTTTTGGTTTTGGTTATAATTGCGTTTTCATGGTAATTACAAATAAGAGAGTTTGTCGCCCGGCAAGCTCTCTTATGGGTTTGGAGAAATATGGTTGAAATGTTGTTGGTTGTCGGAG
>PKSY01000138.1 GCA_002869405.1 Marinilabiliales bacterium | reverse complement strand
GTGTAAAAAAAAGGCTGACCCAACGGCCAGCCTTTTAAATATTGTATGATAGAATTTACTGGAGTGTAAATTTAATCGGCATGTTAAAACGAACCCTCACGGCACGACCACGCTGTTTTCCAGGTTGCCAGTTTGGCATTGCTTCTACTACGCGTATGGCTTCTTCATCACATCCACCGCCGATACCACGAAGGATACCAACATTGGAGATTTTACCGTTTGGTTCAACTACGAATGTAACATAAACCACACCCTGAATATTACTCTCACGAGCCATCTGGGGATAGTCAATATTATTCGCAAGATAAGTCAGACGGGCTTTTTCGCCTCCCGGGAATTCCGGCTGCTGTTCAACCACGAGGAAAATCTCTTCTTCCACAACCTCTTCTTCTTCCACTTCAATTGGAACGTACTCTTCAATTTCCATCTCTTCATCTGCTTCCACGTCGATGATAAGTTCATCTTCGATTTCCACATCATCTTCCACGATATTAAGTACTGTTGTGGTTGGTGGAGGTTTTGGTGGTGGAGGTTTTACTTCCTGCTTGGTATTAATAATAATTTCTTCTACCTGCTCTATCGCTTCACGGGCACCCATTTCTACGACTGTAACGTCATATTTTCTCCATTCAAAGGCCAGTAAAACCACAGCAAGCGTTACAATCAACCCGATTTCGATGAAGATTACCCGCTTGTTTTCCAGGTTTGCTTTAGGAGACTTCTTAGCTTCCATAATATTCTTAATGTTAAGAGTTATCTTTTACCTGTATGATGAGGCTAAATTACTATTTTTTTTGAGAAAGAGATATACCAAATCAAAAAATTCATATGAATAATGATATGGTACAAGACCTTTCTTATATAGATAACGTTAATATAAGTGCAAATATTGCAAAAAAAGGGGCTGTTCAAATGTTTTGTGAACAGCCTCTTTCAGGATAAAGGTAGTGAACTAGCCTTTAATAATTTCTTTGTAAGCTTCAGGTGTCAGCAGCTCTTCCAGCTCTTAAGGATTTGTGATTTTTATCTTCACGATCCATCCGTCGCCGTAAGGATCTGAGTTAATCAGCTCAGCTTCTTCTTCCAGCTTTTCATTAAATTCAAGTACTTCACCGGCAATGGGCATATAAACATCTGAAACAGTTTTTACTGCCTCGATAGTTCCCAGTGTCTCTTCTTTTTCGAGTGTTTCGCCTTCAGTATCCACATCAACGAATACGATATCACCTAACTGGCTCTGAGCATAATCAGTAACTCCGATGAAAGCTTCATCACCTTCAATTTTCAGCCATTCGTGATCTTTTGTGAATTTAAGATTATCAGGTACGTTCATGGTATTTGTATTTGTGCGTTATTTTGAGCCAAAAGTACATTTTTTTTATCAAAACCAAATATTATTTCCTCACTATTGTGCCAGTGTAAATCGTACACTGATACCTGAATTAATGGTAGAGTTCGGGTACTGGCTGGCAATATGCGGTTTTGTAAGGGTCTGATCGTAAAAGAGCCTGAGCGTCAGATTTCTGTTCATCTGATAATCGGCAGATGTGTTGATAGAGAAAATCCTCTGACCTGATGAGGCCTGATTTACTTCTTCATCCAGTCGTCGCAGCATGGTTTTGTTATCACGCATGGAGAAGTCAAACTTCACATTAAGGTCACTCTTCACGCGGCTCTTTTTACCACTACCGCCAACAGTGCGAACTGTAAATTGTACATCCTGGAATCTGTATCCCAGTCCAATGATATATTCATTACTCTTAACTTCAGTAAGCTGGTTGTTTACAAAGCTCATGGTGAGATTTCGGGATTTCTTGATCTCAAAACGTGCCAGCAGGCTGTTCACCATCGTAATGTCGAAGTTAATAAGTGGTGAGAACTGCTCAGAAATAGTTACCACATTCATAAGGTTCTGCGAGATATAGTTTCCTGCATCATCAATGGCAACAGGATATCCAAACAGCTCTTCATACAAGAGGTTTGTTTGGTAAGAACCAATATTATACGATGATTTATAGCTGTGTGTGATATTAATATTTCTGAAATACTGTTTTATCCATGGGATTTGAGTAAGGCCGTTCCATGTAAGTCGCCAGTTAGGCATTGGAATCAGCGGGAAGGATGTCAGACCGACATTTGTTGCATCCTGTCCGGTGTATGCTGCCAGGAAGGCCGGTACCAGCACATCCTGCTGTGTAGGGCCATATCCCAGAGGATACATTTGTCCTGAGAGCGTATCCAGCTGCATGGGCCGGCCTGCAGATACCCAGTTGGGATTCTGCTCTGCCAGTCGTGTGGCAATATCCAGCCGTGTGGCTTTCATATGCTCAAAGTTCACCGACCTATTATCTTCCAGCTCATCATTTCCAAAGGCTGTTCCCCAGGTAATTACAGATACAGAATAACTGCCGCTGCGCGCTGCTGCATACGACTGGTACTCTCCAAAAGCATCAGCTTTGAAGATCTCGCTGTAGTTCTCAGCTGTTCTCTTTGTACCTGTGATTTCAAACCTGAAGTTTTTAAAAGGCTCGTAATTCACACGATAGTTAATATTCTCCGAGAAGTTATTGATAAACTGAGAGTTATTTAGCGTGTCTGTTGAGAGCCAGCTGTTGGCTACTGCACGTTCACGGATATCCTGATTAAAGCCAAACACATAATCAAGGCCCGGCGACCAATCTGTTGTTCTGTTTC
>PKSY01000186.1 GCA_002869405.1 Marinilabiliales bacterium | reverse complement strand
CTCAATTGTTTTGAAATCAACTCAAAAGGGAGTAAAAACTCAAATTGCAAATCCGTATTTTGAGGAATATCTTCCAACACTGCAGATACTATATACTCTTGCTCACCATCTACTTTTATCGTTTTACCCAGTGGATCTTCATTTCCAAAAAGTTTTTCCGCTAATGATTGCGTCAGGACAATGGAGTTAGGGTGTGTGAAAGCATCAGACGGACCACCAGAAATAAAAGGGAAATTAAACATGTAAAAGAAAGAAGGATCCACAAAACTACCACCTACCATGAATCTGTTTTCTCCCTGCACTATCTTATTATTTTGCGATTGGACGAACACCGTCGTATTCTTAACATCAGGGAATTCATTTTTAAGGTACGAAGCTACCGGAGCCGGCAAAATGTAAGCATGAAAATTTAGTGGATCATAGCAAAAGGCAGCCTTGTAAAGAGTTTGAGGCTCTTCATGAAATCTGTCATAACTAAGTTCATATTTTGCCCACAAAGCAATGATTATGGTACAGGCAAGACCGATACTGAGGCCAAACAGGGTAATCATAGTATTCAACCTGTTTTTCTGAAAGTTTCGTATAGTACTGTTAAAAAAGTTCTTAAACATAATTCAAAATCCAAACACTATGAATACCCATTTTTCTATTTTTAATTACGATACATTGGCCGGAACACAATTTCACTATTCATACCGAAGCGACTCAACCGGGTTTCTTCGTGCAGCTCTGAACGTAACCCAACTAACTGTACATAAAACAATTACCATTGTAATAACACCGGCAAGTGCAAATACCCACCAACTTAATGAAGTCCGAAAAGCAAAACTTTCCAGCCATCGATTCATGCTAAAGTAAGCAAATGGTACTGCCACCAGAAACGCTATTGCAACCTGCTTGATAAATACAATATTGAGCAACTGAATTATTTCCATAACAGTGGCACCATTCACTTTACGGATACCAATTTCCTTGGTTTTTCCGCTGATAATAAAAGTAGCGACACCCAAGAGCCCCATACAGGCAAGGAATATTGCCAGTCCGGCAAAGAAACTCATAAGGCTAAAAGTTGAAATATCTTTATTATATCTTGACTCCAGGATCGAATCTAAAAAGGAGAATTCGATGACTTCATCAGGATAGAGGCTCTGACATATTTCAGTAACCGCAAGCATTGATTTCCTCACATCTGCATCAGATACCTTTACTATCAGATGATAGACATTAGGGTAGTTGATAACAAATACAGCAGGTTTGATTTGGTTGTACAATGATTCAAAATGGATATCATCAATAACGCCTATCACCCTTCTGTTGGACCTGGGCCACCCACACCTGATGGATTGACCAATAGGATCACCCTGAATATCCATTCTTTTTACGGCCGCCTGGTTCAATATAATCGCTTCCTCTGCATCGGTTTTAAACTCTTTGGAAAAAAGACGACCTTGAACCGGCTCTATTCCAAGGGTTTGAAAATAATCATAATGCACATGCACATATGGGATTAAATATGCTTCGGTTTGGCTCTCAGTTCGGATATAACCTTCATTACTTAAAGAACCTGAAGGGATTCTGCTTGCTACAGATACATTGGTCACAAAATTCTCTTCCAGAAGCAGATCTCTCAGTGTATTGTATTTCTCTTCATCACCATAATCAAAAATCGCCGTTATCACAGCCTCCTTATCAAAACCTAAATCTTTGTTTTCCAAATAATTAACCTGCCTGAACATTATAATAGCACAAGCAACTAATGCGATAACGATTGTAAATTGCGCACCAATAAATAAATTCTTAATCTGAAACCCGGAGCTTGTCTTTCTTGTTGACCGTAGCACTTCTGTAGGGCTGTAAGATGAGAGAATCATCGCAGGATACCATCCGGCAATAATACTTATAAGAAACATCATACCCAGTAGTAGAAGAATCATTTTTATATCTCCCAACAAGGAGAAGGATAACATTTTCCCTGAGAAACTATTGAACAAAGGCATTGTGATCCGGACAAAAATCAAAGCCACAAAAAAGGAGATAAAAAACAACACCACTGACTCGAAATTAAATTGCATTGCCAGCTTTCGGCGGGAAGCACCAAATGATTTCCGTACACTTATCTCGGTTAATCGTGTGGTAGCATTTGCTGTGAAAAGATTTACATAATTAAAACAGGCAATAAAAAGAATCAAAAATGCAATTGCAGCAAATATTAATACATAAGTAATACTATTCTGTGGTTGAATATCGCCTAAAAAGTGTGATGAGTAAAGATGGATATCTTTCAGATTTTGAATAGTAAACTGAGTAAAAGGCCCCTCCGGGTTGAGGCTATATTGCTCCATAATCTTAGATATCTTTGCTTCGGTTTCTTTTTTCACAAAGTCATCCTGCATCTCAAAATAGACCAGGAAATTCCACCAGCCCCAGCTTTCAAGCCAGTCGCTACCATATAATTCATTGCCATTTGCCAGCGATAGAAAAATATCAAATGTAAAATGTGAATTTCCGGGAATATCCTCAATAACTCCCACAACAGAGTAATTGTTTTCACCATCAACATTTATGGTTTTCCCAATTGCATTCTCATCACCGAAATACTTCCTGGCAGTGGTTTCATTAAGCACAACGGTATTGGGTTGCTGTAAAGAGGCCTGAGGGCTACCCTGCAGAAATTTAAAAGAGAAAATCTCAAATAATGAAGCATCGACCCAGGCGACAAAATTCTCCTTATAACTCTGGTCTTTAAATCGCACAAGAATATCTTCACGGGGTAGAATTCTGGCATACGACTTTATTTCAGGCAATTTCTCCGTTAACACTATTGATGTGCCAGGAGCCTGATAAGGGTGTTCTTCCTGACACAAGCGATAAATATTATCTGCCTTTTCATTAAACCGATCGTAGCTCAACTCATCAGTTACATAGAGCAGCAAAAGTACACACACTGCCATTCCTACTGCCAAACTGGATATACTAATTATCGCATATGCTCTATTTTTAAAGATATTCGCGAAAGCTGATTTGATATAATTAATAATCATAATATTAAGTTTTAGGTAGGAAACAAAAAAGTGTGATTTTAATTGGTTTTCTCCATGATAACCTGACCATCAAGAAGATTTACAACACGATGTGCATAGCCTGCATCACGGTTACTGTGCGTTACCATAATTATTGTTGCACCCTCTTCATTCAATTCAGACAGCAAGTTCATCACTTCAATACCATTTTTTGAGTCCAGGTTTCCGGTAGGCTCATCGGCGAGCACAAGGCCGGGGTTTGCTACAACGGCGCGTGCAATAGCCACACGTTGCTGCTGACCACCAGATAGTTGTTGCGGGAAATGCTTTGCCCTGTGGCCAATTTTCATTCGTTGTAAAACAGCATCAACTTTTGCCGCTCTTTCACTGGCTTTCATTTTCAGATAGAGAAGAGGAAGCTCCACATTATCATACACGTTAAGCTCATCAATAAGGTTAAAGCTCTGGAAAACAAATCCAATATTCCCTTTGCGAAAATCAGTACGATCTTTCTCTTTGAGTTTACTAACATCAGTACTGTTAAAGACATATTTTCCTGCTGAGGGATTATCCAAAAGCCCGATAATGTTCAGCAGTGTTGATTTACCACAACCGGAAGGGCCCATGATTGCTACGAACTCACCCTCTTTTACATTAATATCTACATCGTGTAGTGCATATGTTTCCACCTCCTCAGTACGAAACACCTTGCTCATTTTTTCAGTCTTAATCATATCAGTTTAATTTAAGTTATGTGATCATTATTATCATTCAAAAAATCATTCATATCTAAAAGCTTCCGCCGGATTCTTGCGTGCAGCGGCAAATGCTTGTCCACTAACTGTCAGCAATGCAATCGACAACGCAATACCTCCTGCAAGGGCAAATATCCACCAGCTAAGCTCTGTGCGATAAGCAAACTGCTGCAGCCATTTGTCCATTAAATAGTATGCTAAAGGAGTGGCAACAACAAAGGCAATAGAGAAGTAAATCAGGAAATCCTTATTTAGCAGGAGTAGAATTTCTGAAACTTTAGCACCATTAACTTTGCGTATACCTATTTCTTTGGTTTTTTGGCTACTGATATAGGAAATCAGTCCATAGAGCCCCAGGTTTCCAATCAGAATGGCAATGATGGCAAAAAGCCTGATAAGTTTTGAGGTGTTGGTTTCCTCCCTATACAATGAATCAATTTTTTGATCAAGAAAGGTATAGTTTAAGATCTCTTCAGGAAAAACAATATCCCACTCCTTCTGAATTTTTTGTAATATCTCGTTCTCGCCATTGATACTCAAGACATCAGGATTTACCTTTATGGCCATCTCCATCACAGCAAAACTAAAATTCCCAAAAATCACATTTTCCATGCTCTTATGCAGAGATCGGGTGTAAAAATCCTCTACTACCCCTACTATGTCTAAGTGAAATCCAAAATTCCCATACTCAAATGCTGCCCCAATTGCATCATTAGGATCATCAAAGCCAAGAATTGTTGTCAATTTTCTGTTCACAACAACATCGCCACTATTCACAACTTTTGAGAAATTTTGACCTGCTATAATCTCGAGATTATATAAATCCATATAATCTTCATCAGCAGCTTTCAGGTTTGCCCAATAGATATCCTCCTCAATAGTGGGATAATTTATTGGGTTGTTAATTCTCCAATCAGCCAATGGGCTACGTGTAGCAAAGCTAACAAAATCAATTTCCGGATATTTAAGCAGCTTCTCTTTAAGAAGAGGGAGTTTCTCTTTTGTGGATTCAGGTAATGGCGCCACTATTACAGCTTCATTATCAAAGCCTAAATCCTTGTCCAGAAAGTAGTTTAATTGCTGTGCCATTACTAAGGTACCCATTATTAATACGAGCGTTATAACAAACTGTATTATTATCAAAGTGCGTCTGACAGATATTGGCACAGTAGCCGTTTTAATGGAAAGAGTATTTTTCAGCGCCACCTTTGAATTCATCCGACCAATGATTAATGCAGGATACAATCCGGACAATAATCCAATGGTTATAGCCAAAAGGAATAAAAACACCAAAATCGAGGGATCAGAAAGAAGGTCTAAATTCAGGCGGTAGCCAATAATACCTTCGAGAAAAATGAAAAGGTAATAAGCAATAAACAGCCCTGCAATTGCGGCAATAAAAGCTATGAATACAGATTCTATTAAAATCTGAATCACCGATTGAATGCCATTCTGCCCAAATATTTTCTTAATTCCAATCTCTTTAAATCGTTTAGTCGCTTGTACAACAGATAGGTTAATAAAATTAAACGAAGCGATCAAAATCAAAAACAGCCCAATAACACCGAGAATAATCAAGTTCCTGATTGGCATCTGTCGATTGCTATAGTTGTTGCAAAGTACGGAATGCACCTCAGAAAGTGGTTGCAGTACATATCGCTGATCCAGTGTTTTTCTCTCTTTAAGATATTTATCATAAAAAGCCACCAGCTGATTCTCAAGAGTAACAGGCGAAATATTGTCTTGCAGGAGTAAATAGCAATTAGTTGCTGAATGCCCTGCATTCCAATCTGTTCCGTCCCCATACATTGGATTATCCTTATAATTTACGATTATAGTAAAGGGGAAGTCTGTATTTTGAGGAGGATCTGAAATAATACCGGTTACCTGAATGGTTTTTATGTTGTTTAGCTTAATAAACTTATTCATTGCATTGCTCACTTCATCTTCTGCCAGGCCAAAATATTTTTGTGCCAGAGAGGAGGCTATTACTGCCGTTCCTTTATTATTTATGGCTTGTGATGGATTCCCGGCAATGAAATCGAAGTCAAAAACCTTAAAAATATTGGGGTCAGCATATGCCAGGCCCTGACTCTCCTGAAACCTGTTAATATCCCCGTTTTCATTTTCAACACTAATCTGACTAATTTCACCTTTTGCAACATAGAAAGTCATTACAGCATCTACCCCTGGGAACTCCTCACGAATTGCATTTCCCACCGGAGGCACCTGACCTTCCTGGTATTTCGTCCCTTCCACAGGATCCTGATATTCAATAATAAGCCTGTATATATTTGCGTAATTCGTCTGGTAGCTGTCGAAACTCGTTTCATAAGTAACAATTTTATAGATTACCAGACTACATCCAATAGCTATTGCTAAACAAAGTATATTTATTAAAGTATAGACTTTGTTTTGACTCAGATGGCCTTTTATGGTTTTTGCAATTATTTTAAGCATTATAGAGTATTTTCAATTAAAACTGTCAATAGCAATCATTCAAATTATTTCAGTAAAAAGAGCAACCTTACCATTGTAATTTTTCATTTTCCCCAAAATTATCATAACCGGAAACCACCACTTTTTCACCTGGCTCAAGTCCGCTAATTACCTCGTAGTATTTGGGGTTTTGCCTTCCTAATTTAATATAACGCTTCTCTGCTGAATTCCCATCCGGAGACACGACAAAGATCCATTGTCCTCCGGTTTTCTGATAGAAGTTTCCACGTTGAAGCAGCAATGATACCTGAGGGCTTGAGAGCTGCAAACGGTTGTAATATGTTTGTCCGGTGCGCATATTATCAGGCATTTCACCCACAAACACCATCTCTACGGAAAACCTGCCGTCACGTACATCAGGAAGCACCCTTCTGATTTTCAACTGATACTCCTGCTCCTGGCGTTCAAGAATCGCTGTCAGACCAACTTTCACCTTATCAATATAGTGCTCATCAATTTGAGCAACGACTTTAAATGATGTGAGCTTATGAATCTGTCCTATTCTACCTCCTTTGGGTATAAGCTGCCCTACTTCGGCATCCAGAATTGTAAGTTGACCATCAATTGGTGATTCAATATTCAGATTTTCCTGTCGTTGACGTACCAGCTGTAGATTCAAATTCATATTTCTTAAGTTCTCTTCCATCTGCTTTATCTGTATGGATCGATATAATGAATCCTGCTTTTGACGTTCAAGATAGAGATCATAACTCCTTATGGCAAAGTGATAATCCTCTTCAGAATGAAGATAGTCGTCTTCGGAAATAAGACCATCTGCAAAGAAGGATTTATTATGTTCATATTTTCGTTTTTTTCTAATGATATCCTGCTCGATATTCAGCAGTTCACGTTTGATTTGCAGTTTCTCCTGCTCCATTATCACCATAGTATTACGAAGGAAATTGCTTTTCTCCGCCAGCTGAGCTTCACTATTCAAAATACTTAAACTTAAATCAGGATTACTCAAACGCAAAATAATATCGCCCTTTGACACAATCTCTCCCTCTTCAACTACTTTTTCCTCTACACGGCCACCTTCACGAGCATCAAGGTAAATCGTTGCAATGGGCTCCACATAACCGGTAACTGTAATATAGTCATGAAAAATATCTTCTGTGACCTCCGCAATAGTCAACTTTTCATAATCCACTTTAAGTGTGGATACATTTGCTCTAAAAAAAGCTAAAAAACAAACTATACATAATAAGATAAGTCCGGTTGCCCAGATAACATGTCTCTTTTTAATCCCTTTTTTCTTTTTTATTGGTATGTCCATTACAAATATAGATTTCAACAATTAGAAATATTCAGTCAGTTTATATTCAATGTCTGTGCCGCAAGACATAAATAGCTCTATTTATGCAACTTACACAAATTGCACACTTCATAAACATGCCATAATTCGTAAAGAAATCATACAATCCATGTCAGCTTTATTTACAAAGATGGGCAGTCGGGAGTTAGCAAACCAAACCATTCCGCTAAAGATATAAAACGAATGATAATACAGCGGGACACCATACCGATAATACAGAAATCCTGTAGAATAATATTTATTGTCAATTTTTTTGACACTACGTAGCCAATTCGTTTACAAAAGGTTAACTTCGTATTTTCAACTAATTAATATATACGCATGAAGGGGAAAGTTCTGATCGTTGATGACAACAGAAGTGTGCGAACTGCATTGGAGATGTTACTTCAAAGAGAGTTTGAGGTGGTACAAAGCATTAGTAATCCGGGGACATTACTTACCACTCTTAGTCAGGGAAAATTTGATTTGGTGCTTTTGGATATGAATTTCCAATCAGGAATAAACACCGGAAATGAAGGTATCTTCTGGCTTAATGAGATTCAAAAGTATGATACTTCGATAAATGTGATAATGATTACTGCATTTGGCGACATTGAACTTGCGGTAAAAGCAGTAAAAATGGGTGCTTTCGATTTTGTATTAAAGCCATGGGATAATAATAAGCTTATTACCACGCTTCAGGCTGCTATGAAACTCAGAAAAAGCCAGATAGAAAACATAAGCCTGCAGAAAAAAACCACTTTGCTTGAGCAGGAACTTAAAAGAACACACCAGGCAATCATCGGGCAATCAGTAGCGATGAAACAGGTGATGGAGATGGTGAAAAAGGTAGCCGTCACAGATGCGAATATCTTTATTACCGGAGAGAACGGTACCGGAAAAGAATTAATTGCCAGAGAAATTCATTATCATTCCAAAAGGAATAATGAACTCATGCTTACGGTGGATATGGGGTCAATAAGTGAAACCCTTTTTGAGAGTGAACTTTTTGGTCACACCAAAGGATCTTTTACTGATGCCAAAGAGGAGCGAACCGGAAAATTTGAAGCTGCAAATAAAGGAACTATTTTTCTTGATGAAATCGGGAATCTGTCTCTTGCCATGCAGGCCAAGATACTCAGCGTTATACAAAACAGAAGTATTACAAAGCTGGGAAGTAACACTCCGGTGGATATAGATATCAGGCTCATCTCGGCTACCAATAAAAACCTGATTGAGATGGTGAAGGAAGGAGACTTCCGGGAAGATCTCCTGTATCGGATAAACACGATTACCATTGAGCTTCCGCCATTGAGGGAAAGAGAATATGACATCCTTTTACTTGCAGAGTTTTATCTGAGAAAATTTGCAGAAAAATATGGGAAACAGGGTCTGAAAATAGACCATAAGGCCTCAAAAAAACTTCTTAATTACGCCTGGCCCGGAAATATACGTGAGCTAAAGCACAGTATCGAAAAAGCGGTAATTCTTGCTGATACAAAAAACCTCTCAGAATCTTCGTTTAATCTTATTAATGAAATCCCGGAAGAAAATATTACACTTCATAACAGCACCATTGAAGAGGTGGAAAAGATGATGATTCAGGCAAGCCTGAAAAATGAAAATGGTAACCTGAGCAATGTGGCAAAAAAACTGGGCATCACAAGGCAGACATTGTACAATAAGCTTAAAAAATATGACCTATAAAAACTTTAACAGAGCGATTCTATTACGACTATTGATAATCATTTCCCTTTCAATGGTTATTTCATATCTATTATTCGTAAAGTCCGACCCCATATACGTTGTTTTTGCATCCTCTTTATTGTTATATGTGATTTATAATATATTCAGATATTTCAATAAGATTAACCAATGGATTGCATTTTTCCTGCTGGGAATAGAAAATGAGGATACTTCTTTAAAAGTGCCATCCAATAAAAGTGGAAACAGAGCCATTGATGATATTTATTTCGGCATAAACCGCCTTAATGATCTTTTTCAACAAACAAAAGCAAGTATAAACTCCAAAGAGGAGTATTTCAAAACAGTGCTAAATAAATCGGCTACCGGACTATTCTCCATTAATGGAAAGGGAAGAGTAAATAACATCAATCCCGCTGCGACGAAACTCACTGGTTTACAGGAATACTATCACATCAATATCCTTTCAGATATTGACAAAGCACTCCCGGATTTTTTATTGCAAAAACAAACACAAGGGAAAACAAAATCAGCCATATTTGAAAATCAATACGGTCAAAAACTACTATTCAGCTTGTCAGAAATAAAAACTCAGGGAGAACTCACACAGCTTGTGGCAGTCAGTGATATCACCAAAGAGCTGGATAATGGTGAAGTGGAAGCATGGATAAAACTTGCCCGCACATTATCTCATGAAATCATGAATAATATTGCACCTATCACTACCATTTCGCAGGTAATTTCAAGTTATTATACCAGGGAAAATAAAACCATCGATGCCGGTGAAGTGGAACAGAGTACTGTACTCAATACTGTAAAAGGATTAAGAGTGATTGAAGAGCGGAGTGTTGGGCTTATGAGCTTTGTGGATAATTACCGCAAATTCACTAAACTCCCGGCACCCAAATATAGTGATACTGATCTATGTCAGATTATTGAAAGCAACATCCTGGCAGCCAGTACATATTGTGGATTTGACAGGATTCACCTTGAAAAAATATTACCATCAGGCTGTACAATTTCTACCGATGAAAAATTATTATCACAAGTCATTATTAACCTACTAAAAAATGCTTGTGAAGCGCTGCAGACAGGCAGAATTGAATTTCCAGTCATTAAAATCAAGCTAATAGAATCCGAGAACAGTGTACGTTTAAATATAAGCAACAACGGTCCCTATATCCCTGCCGAAATCAGGGAGCAGATTTTCATTCCGTTCTATACAACAAAAGAAGAGGGATCAGGAGTAGGATTAAGTTTAAGCAAACAAATTATGCTTAAAATGAACGGCGATATTACCCTGACCACTGAAGAGAGCGGATTTACAACGTTTACGGTTATCCTGAACAATTAACCAGATTCAGTTGGTATCCTATAAATGCTATCAATCTTCCCGAAAAATATATTCAATGGAGGTATCAAGATAATGAGACCAGTTTTCAGGAAAACCATGACCTTCATCCGGGAGTACAACAAATCGATTACTGATATCATGTTGGTCCAGAATATATCCCAGTTTCTTTTGTTGTTTTATGGCCCAGTCATTCTCACCGCAAATCAGCGAAACTCTGATTCCTTTATTCGCTGCTTCCACAAAATAGGAACTATCAGAATCTCTGGGATAAACAGGAAAGGATAATATAAGCCCTTTCGTGGGAATAATATCTTCCAATCCGGCGATCAGGGTACGATAACCTCCTGCCGAAGGACCGCCCAGAAGTACTTCCGAAGTGTCCACTGCGTAATTGGATACTATCTGATGATAAACAGCATAGATCTCATTCTTCCAATTGGTATAATTGTAGGAACGGGAATAGGATCCCAATAAATTATCGCCCTGTGTATACACTACAATGAACTCATTTCTCAGCTTATCAATATCATAATTATGCTGCAACGCAGAAATAGTTCCAATACCCCCATGCATAAGCAGCAGCATCGGATATTTTTTCTTTTCAGAATAGTTTGAAGGCAGCTGAACCATATACTCAACCATGGTTTGCTCATTTGCCTTCTCTGTTAGTTCCTTATTTTTCGATAAAAAAGATTCAAAGCCATCTAAAGTTTTAAGTTCATTTAGATATGGCGGGAATATCCGGGAATCTGTTCTCAATAAATAAAATAACCCTTCCTCATGTCCTTTTCCAAGAATATCAAGACAACGTTGATATTCTCCCATGCCGGCATAATGAAAAGACAACTCCCAAAACAGCAGGTTATATCTCAGGTGATCATCGTCAAACTCCTGCAATGCATCATTGCACATTCCGATATACCTGGCGCTATCTATCTTTGCAACCTCCTTTAGTTTTTGGTAAAGTGTTTTAATCTTTTCATTAATCGGCGCAAATGGTACTTGCCGAATCTTTGCAGAGGCAAGTGCCTCTTCTTTTCCAAGTTCATCAATCACCGTTGATTTAACCCACATTACATCCTCATTGCCTCTTTCAGTCCAGCGGGTAAAAAACAGATGCTTTCCATCGGGCGAGACGGCAGGGAATCGCTCTTGTCTTTCAGAGTTAATCTCTTTCCCAAGATTATAGGCTTTACTCCAGCTGCCGTCGCTTTTACGAAAACAGATAAAGATATCCCCCATATCTCTTTCTGAAGTTTGCCGGGAAGAGGAAAACAGCAGATAACTTTCATCAGGTGCGATAAACGGAGTCCAGTTCAAAGTTCCATCGCCAATGTTAACAGGTTCAGGAAGTAACTCCGGTTTTTGATAAATACCTTCCTTCAAAACAGACCTAAATATTCCAAAATCATTCATTGACCCCAATCCTTCGGCATAACCTAAAAAGTAAAGAGTCCCATCATCAGTAAATGAAAGATTGTACGCATACTTTAATTCAGGGAATTGAGAGATAAGCCCAAGAATCTCAGGCTCATCCCAACTATTCCCTTGCTTTAAAATCGACCGGATTGTGCCATTTTCAGCATTACTATTATAAAATACTCTACTTCCATCAACAGCAAACGCAGGTCCACTGGCATCAGGGATAATTTCAGGGCCGCGCCACACGCCATTTTCCTGCTGCATATGGTAACAATAGATTTGAGTCTCTTTGCCATCGATACGATAATTAGACTGCCAGAAAACATCTTTCAGATCAGGTGAAAAGGCAGGATAGCCATGCTCAATGGTAGTGTCAACCGAGATTATTCCCGGTGCAAAGACCTCAGGAGTGGTGAGCGGAGCTTTTAACCCAAAATAATCTCCCGTTTGGCTGTCTGAATTGTTTTGCTGTGCATGAGCAAAGATGCTGCACGCCATAAGTATTATTATCAAATACGATTTTTTCATCTTCTATTGATTTTTGTGCCTGTATGATGGAATATTTTCTTTAAAGCAATATTTATATTTTACTCCTCTTTCGGTACATCAGTCCAGAGGACATTTATAATTTTCCATTCATCTTTATACTTTGCGACATGCAAATAATCGATAAAGCTATACTGATTTGTGGAGACTTTTACTGTGGCAGCATTGCCCACAACATCATAGATTTCAACAACTGATTCAATAGGTCCTTCCGGATTCGCAGCGTGTCTGTTATTATTACTTGCTGTTCTCATAATCATATAGGTAGCCCCAAGATTGATTACAAACTCCATCCCCTCTTTGGTTTTAATAACACTACGTTTTACTAATTCAGGATGCAGTGCTTTTTCCATCCGCTCCACATCATTATGGAAGTACCCTTCAATATAATTCAGAGCGGTTTCTTTGATTGCTTTTTTGTCTTCCACTGTTTGTGCTGAACTGCCAAGTGTGAATGCCATAAAGGCGACAAGGAATAAAACTGATTTCATTAATTTCATAACTTCAAATTTTAAATTATTCGACAATTTTTAAAGGCGCAGGATAAGAGAAACATATCTGTTTAAACATCCATTTATTATCATATTTTACTAAAGATCCAACCATCCGAATCTCATAGGTA
Organism: Marinilabiliales bacterium; assembly: GCA_002869405.1. Classification (GTDB taxonomy): domain Bacteria; phylum Bacteroidota; class Bacteroidia; order Bacteroidales; family BM520; genus BM520. Next base: position 3,629 of record PKSY01000186.1, on the reverse strand, counting down.
TTTCCATCTCTCCAGGGCCCGGATTCTCCGATAACTTCAAACCATGCCACATTATTCTCAACCCGTATACCTACCTCTTCAACCGGAATTTTAAGGTCAAACCATCTAACCCAATCCCAGACTGTCAGTTTTCGCACACGTTCCTTACCTTTGAAGAACTCATGAGCTGCTACGCCCATATATACAATATCCTCAGTGAATATTTTAAGGAATTGGTCAATTACAGTGGTGTCCCTATTGGTATAACCCGTCTGAAACTCTGTAAAAACCTCCCTTACTTCCTCTATCTGATTTTGTAATTTATCACTGGTTTGGGATTGCACATTCCATGCAAAAGTCAGTAGTCCAATGGTTATAATTAAAGCTATTCTTTTCATACGTATTTGTGATTTATACAACATTTATAGTAGCAATGCCTTATTGTTTGATTTCGTTAAGTTTTTCTCTTGCATTAGTATTTCTCGGATTCAGCTCCAATGATTTTTCATACGCCAGGATTGCATTCTCCCTTTCACCCAATTTGAAAAGACATTCGCCATAGCTATCCCAGGCATTTGCACTATTGGGATACATTGCTATATTTTGTTCAAAAATAATACGAGCACTTTGAAATTCAGAGTCATACATAAACAGGTATCCGGCTCTGTTTATAGATTTCTCAGAAATATCGTATTCCGGATTTTGCAGATCCTGTTGTTTTATCAATTCGATTAACTGAGAGGCACTATTTCCTTCATCAATATACTTTCTTAATTGTTTTCGATTATAACGCCTGATTTTCTCTTGCTGTTGGGCCAATGTTTCAACGCCAAATTCAATCCTCTCCGCATCCGTAATTTTAGTCGAGTCAAATGCTCTTCTGAAAACAATATTATCCTCCCCACGCTTAAAGTGTGTTCCATAAATTTGAGGTTTTTCGATACTCAGCAGATACCGGTCTGTTGCACAAGCCAGAAACCATTTGTTAACCGCAGTATCCATTTCAATGGCCTTTGTTAATAGCTTTACAGCCAAGGCATAGGCTACCGAGTCTTCACCATGGTGAAAGATCAGGCCTGCATTGGTATAATCATTCGCGGTACGAACTTTTCCGGCTTCCAATAGCTCATATACTCTCGCCTCACGGATGCTGTCGTTATAATTTATTGTATCGCGGTTATAGTTTCCGGGAGTCCGGTCTGCCTGATCGCTTTCAAAAATATCGATAAGCTCCTGATTATCGGCACACTCCAGCACAGCAATACTTGATTTTTTATTATTTAGGGAATCACAGGAAGTAAAAGAAATAACAATTAGAAGTAAGAGAGATTCCCTCATAAATCGTTTCAATTTATTTGATGTTAATTTCATAAATCATTTTTTTGTTTGAATTCCGGATGCCCCGTTTGCATAAATGCGAATGAAAATATGCTTGCAAGTTTTTCCCGTGATTTTGCTTTTGTACTATTAAAATAGTGGCCTTCCTCAAAATCTACCATCATCAGGGTGGGGTTATTATCGCTGTTAATTCTTTGCAGTTTGGCAACAAACTTTCCCGTTTGCCAGGGGCTGACTCTTAAATCATTCATACCAACAATAGCAAGAAACGGAGGATATTTTACTTCGTTTTTTAAATGCAGAAAAGCATCCATTGAAATCAGGTTTCTGCAATCTACTGAATCAGCAATATGGCCAAACTCTTTTGCATGATTAAGTCCTCCGGGCATATTTTCAAATCTGGTAGCATTAAGCATTCCCACCTCACAAACAACAGCTGCAAAAAGATCCGGCCTCTCAGTCATTGATTTACCAATAACCACTCCTCCTGCACTACCTCCATATATGACCAGCTTTTCATCAGAAGTATATTTGTTATCTATTAAATACTCCGCACAGGCTATAAAGTCTTCCCATGAGTTAGGCTTGTTGTTTTTTTGTCCCATTTTGTGCCATAGATCGCCCTTCTCACCACCGCCCCGAATATGTGAGAAACATAAAACACCTCCTTTTTCCACCCATGTTAGCCAGTCGGGCATGAAATAGGGTCGCCAGGAAATCCCATATGCGCCATAGCCATATAACAGTGTAGGATTCAGGCCATCTTTTTTTGTTCCGTTTTTTGAAATAACGGATAATGGAACCATTTCGCCATCATGAGATTCAACGACAAGTTCTTCTATTATAAAATCATCAAAAGCCGAAATACCCAGAGCTGGATTCAAATCCTCGCAAAAAAATTCATTGTTATCAAGATCATATTTATATCGCTTCATTTCTGTTAACCACCCTGTGCCTGTAACCCATATATCAGGATCTGTGAATGATTTGCTTTCAATAAAGATACGACCGTATTTACCGGGAAGTTTTATCATTCGTTCCTCAGAACCATTAAGAAAATACAGTTTTGCCTCTACACCATTTTTCGTTGTTGTGAAATAGATCCCGGAACTTGTGACTTCAAAATCCTGAATTACCTCACCCTCTTTTTCATAAACTAAAATCTCTGGCGACTCAAAATGAAGATCATCCAATCTAACTCTTGCGATGCAGCCATTTGGGGCATCTTTAACAGTTATATACACAAATTCATCATTAATAAAAGCACCCTGAACAACCCTGTCATCCTTTTCATACAGAGGGGTCCATACTATATTGTTACTATTTATGTCATCCGTTTTAAGATAATAGCCATTGTTAAAATTGTTGGCTCCGGATGCAACACCAATAAGGTAATTGGAAGATTGATCGGAGAGTGTGGCATCAGGAAAATCTTCCGCCATAATTTCCAGCGAAGGTTGTGATTTTTTGCTAAAAATATCTCTCGCCTTAGATACATCATCGCCGAGATGGTAATACATCGTCATTGTGTTTAACAACGTAATTTCATCCGCTTCTGCATCGTTATTATATCCTAAATAGAGAAAACCATCATTATCGGGCATCCAGGTAGCAATCTGATTAGAAGCATTGAAACAATTATTGATTACATGTGGTAAAAAACACTCGTTCCTCAAATCGTATATCACGATTTTCATTTTATCACTTCCATTAGAAGAGATTGCTATAGCCACTTTCTCTCCATTCCAATCCGGCGAAAAATCATAAATTGAGTAACTGTTGTCATCATCAGATGTAAAATCATCTGGCGTAAAAATCACATCTTCTTTTGCATTCAGACTTTTTCTGTAACATAATACTGAAATTGCTTCATCAGATTTTCTCTTTAGATAGAAGTAGCTATTCCCTTGAGTTACCTTAATCTTGCTAAGATGAGAGAGGCTTCTTTTATCATATTCTTCCATTAACTGAATAAGATTCTCTCTCCCAGAGACCTCAAACAAGTACGAATTTGCATATTCACCCTGCTCTTCAAACCATTTAAGTACCATAGGATTCTTCAAGTCCTCCAGGCATTGAAAATCATCTGATATTAGTGTGTCGAAATACTGTATAACAACGGGTTCCATTCCGGCAAGCAGAGGTTGATTGATTTCATGAATCGTTTTAGCATTATTACATCCCAGAAAGAACAGAAATAAGCAAATCACAACAACAACTACAGTTTTCATAATATTTTTGTTAAGATAATTGTCACTTAACGACCTCTAATAACCACTCTACCATCTCCTCATTATCAACAATTGTCCATG
>PKSY01000083.1 GCA_002869405.1 Marinilabiliales bacterium | reverse complement strand
GTGATTGAAAAGTTCCATGCCATAGGAAATGCAACTTCTGCAATGCATTACCTGTCGGGAGAATTGTTGATGCGAGATGTTTGTAAACAGCAGACAGGACTAGAGTATCATGCACAGGAATTTCTCCATAATGAGCATGGGAAGCCAATGTTAAATAATAACTCCGATTGGCATTGTAACAAATCTCATTCGGTAAACAGAGTTGTTCTGGCAACATCTTCCGCGCCTGTAGGCGTGGATGTGGAGAAAATCCGTGATGCACGAATGAATGTGGCTTCACGGTATTTTTCTCACGATGAAATCAATATGCTTAATAATATGCCGACAAAGGCGCAGCAGGATCAGCTTTTTTACCAGCTGTGGACTGCCAGGGAAGCATATCTGAAATTTTTGGGTACAGGGATTAGTTATGGGTTAACAAAGTTTAGCATTGAGAAGCTGTGTAGTGGCGAGTTCCGTGTTTCTGACCCTAAAGGAGTGAATTGTAAGCTTACACTTTACCCAATGAATGAACTCTATCAATTAGCTTTGTGTACGCAACCTGAGGATGAGGTTGTTTTGTCAAAGGCAGTTATTTAATGTTTTTTATCAGCCAGCCGGCAATTTCTTTTAATGGAACTACTGCCGTAGGTGTTATCCTTTCCAATGCAGATTTTGGCATAGTATCAACCTCGGCAGTCTCAGGATCCTGAACCACAGTTTTTCCGCCCAGTGCCTGAATATATTCCATTCCTCTTGCACCGTCGTGATTTGCTCCGGTAAGAATTACACCTGTTAACCATATGCCAAACGCTTCGGCAGCAGTCTCAAACATTACATCAATTGATGGGCGGGCAAAGCTTACACGCTCAAAAGTTGCCAATGAGAAACTCTTGTCTCTTTCTATAAGGAGATGATAATTAGGCGGCGCAATATATGCCTTTCCTTTTACGGGTTTCACTTTTTCCTCAGCTTCCACAACATTTACCTTGCTCATTTTATCAAGATATGTGGCGATATAATTATCCGACAGCGGACTTATATGCTGCACAATAATTACCGGCACCGGAAATGTTTTCGGCAACTTTGGGATTATTTCCGCAAGGGCATCCATACCTCCTGCTGAGGCTCCTATGACTACTGCTCCGGGATGCATCAGATTTTATATCTTTTCTGGTAAATCTTCTGTTTTTCGTTTAAAGCTTTGAAGCGTGGAAATGAGCTGCTAAATCTCAGGTTCTCTTTGGATCCCAGGCAAAGAATTCCGCCATGGGTCAAACTGTCATCAAAAAGCTTGATTACCTTATCCTGGAGCTCCTTGTCGAAGTATATAAGTACATTCCGGCAGATAATCATGTTTACTTCTGCAAAAACACTGTCAGTCACCAGATTATGGTCGGCAAAAACCACATTTCGCTTGAGGTCTTTATCCATAATTACAGAGTTATATTTTGCAGTGTAATAATCGGAGAAGGATTTTTTTCCTCCTGCTCGCTGATAATTTATTGTGTATTCTTTAATACGATCAATGGAGAAAATTCCTTCCCTTGCAGCTTGCAGTACTACCTGATTAAAGTCGGTGGCATACACCTGAACACGGTCCAAAAGTCCTTCCTCTTTTAATAGTATTGCCATGCTGTAAACTTCCTCGCCTGTGGAACATCCTGCATGCCAGATTTTTATAAAAGGGTATGTTTTTAATACCGGAACAACATCTTTACGAATGGCAGCATAAAAATCAGGATCCCTGAACATTTCAGTTACATTTATTGAAAGATCCCGCAACAGTGTTTCAAAGAAATCTTCATTGCGAAGAACCTCCTGTTGCATCATAGAGATGCTTTGGAGCCCTGATGTGGATAAGCGGTGAGTAATGCGCCGTTTCACATGAGCTTTACCATAGTTTCTGAAGTCATATCCATATTTCCTGAAAATTGCTTCCAGTAAAAGATCAATCTCTATATCTTCTATTTCGAGTATTTCAGGATTTCTTACTTCTTTTCCTTTGTTTTCCATACATCTGATCCTTAATCCGTTATCGAAGTAATAATCTCAAGTAATTCGTTGGTTTTAAATGGCTTGGACAGGTATTCGTCCATGCCCGTTTCAATCAATTTTTCTCTTTCCCCTTTTAATGCATTTGCAGTAAGGGCGATGATTTTAACCTTTTTAGCCTGCGGGTTTTCATTTTCATAGGCTCTGATGGCCTGAGTAGCTTTAATTCCGTCCATAACGGGCATTTGCACATCCATTAGAATTACATCATAATGATTTTGAAGATGTTTCTCCACTGCCAGTTTACCGTTTTCTGCCAGATCGACTGATCCCGGGCAGGTTTTTAAGGCAAACAGCGCTACTTTTTGATTTATGAAATTGTCTTCCGCAAGAAGGATCTTCAGCGGTGTATTGGGGGTTGAAATAGTCTTTAAGTCTGTTGTTTTCTCCTGCTCTGCTTCCTGCTGAAGTATTTCCAGGTAAGCCGTAAACCAGAAGTTGCTGCCTTTTCCTTCCTCGCTGATAACACCAATTTCGCCGTCCATCATATGGGCCAGGTTGCGGCTTATCGCCAGGCCAAGTCCTGTGCCACCGTATTTTCTGCTGATGCTGTTGTCGGTCTGACTAAAGGCTTTAAAAAGTTTACTCTGATTCTCTGTGGAAATTCCAATACCTGTATCCATAACTTCAAAACGCAGCATCGCTTTTTTGTCGGACGCTTTGTCGAGAGTTACTTTTAGTTCTACTTTTCCTGAGGCAGTAAATTTAATGGCGTTATTAATGAGGTTTGTAAGGATTTGCTTTAATCGTACAGGATCGCCTGAGAGCGATCTGGGTACATCTTCTGCAATGGTATATTCGAGTTTAAGTCCTTTTTCCTGTGCCGTAATACCCAGGATTTTTATCAGACTGGTAATAAGGTCTGAAAGAATAAATCTGATATTTTCAAGTTCTATTTTTCCGGATTCAATTTTCGAGAAATCCAGGATGTCATTGATGATTGCCAGCAGGTTCTGTCCTGAAACTTTTATCAGATCGATATATTCTTTCTGTTCTTTTGACAGGCTTGTCGTGCCTATGATATCTGTCATTCCCACAATACCGTTCATGGGAGTTCTTATTTCATGACTCATATTGGCCAGAAAAAGAGATTTTGCCTGTGCCGCAGCTTCAGCTTTATCTTTTGCCTCCTGCAATTCCCTGTTAAACATTTGCAGTTGGTAGCTTTTCATGTAAAGATCGAGAAACACCTTTACCTTTCCTTTGAGGATTTCAGGGATAATAGGTTTTGAAATAAAATCAACAGCACCGGTTTCGATACCCTTTACAACATAATAATCTTCTTTATAAATGGCAGACACAAATATAACCGGCAGCAGGCTTGTTCGTTCTTCCTGCCGCATAAGTTCCACAGTTTCATACCCATCCATCTCCGGCATCTGAATATCAATAATTGCCAGTGCAAATTCATGACTAAATGTTAGGGTCAGGGCCTCATTACCTGATAACGCCCTGATGAATTCAATGTTGAAATCACCAAGAAGTCGTTCCAGCGCTACAAGGTTCTCGGGACGGTCATCCACAATGAGTATTTTGGGTCTGTGTACTGCCATCTGTTACTTCTCAGAATTAATTTTTAGCACTGCTGCCAGATCTTCCTGCTGGAATGGTTTTGAGATATAGTCATCCATACCGTTTTTCAGGTACTTCTCCTTATCACCTTTCAGTGCATTTGCTGTCATGGCAATGATGTGTATCTTCTCATGGGGTTTAATGTCATTTTTTTCTTCCCATTCCCTGATATGTTTTGTGGCTTCGAGACCATCCATTTCCGGCATCATAATATCCATCAGAATCACATCATAGCTGTTGTTTTTAAACTTCTCGAACGCAATTTTGCCGTTTTCGGCAAGATCTGCTGTATGCCCGAGCTGTTTTAAATTAAACAGCGCCACTTTTTGATTAATGAGATTGTCCTCCACAAGAAGAATTCTCAGGTTTATTCCGGGTTCCATTTTTTGAGTTTTTATTTTATCGATAGGTTCTTCGATATTTTCTTTCATGAATTCGATAGTAAACCAGAATGTAGACCCTTTTCCCGGTTCACTTTCCACTCCGATTTCGCCACCCATCATGCGGGTTAATTTCTTGGATATTGCAAGTCCCAGGCCTGTACCTCCAAACTTTCTGGTTATTGAAGTATCACTCTGTGAAAATTCATTAAACAGTTTTGAGATGGAATCTCTGCTGATTCCCATTCCTGTATCTTCAACTTTGAAAAGAATTTTGCTGACTTTATTAGTATCCTTGAGAGTGCTTACCAGAAGTTTAACATGTCCCTGTTCTGTGAATTTAACCCCGTTGGAGAGTAGATTAAGGAGAATCTGCTTGGTTCGCACCGGATCACCATTTACCAGTTCAGGAACACTCTCCTCCACTTCAACTCCTAATTCAAGGCCCTTGTCAGAAGCTTTTTTCTCAAGTAGCTTAATAATGTTTCTGATTTCATCCCTCAGGTTGAAGGATACCATTTCCAGTGTCATCTGGTTGGATTCAATTTTTGTAAGATCCAGGATGTCATTAATAATGGCTAAAAGGGTTTTTCCCGATGATTCAATTATGTCAAGATATTCTTCCTGCTGAGGTGATAATTCGGTGGTACGAAGAATGTCAGCCATTCCAATAATTCCATTCATGGGAGTTCTGATTTCGTGGCTCATATTGGCCAGGAATGACGACTTCAGACGGTCGGCCTCTTCAGCACGTTTTTTTGCTTTTTCAGCCACATGATTGGCTTTTCTTCTTTCAAGAATCTCTTCATTTAATCTTTCATTGGCCTTTTTTAGCTCTCTGGTTCTGGCTTCCACCTTATCCTCCAGCTGTGTACGGTAAATATAAAGATCGAGAAATACTTTTACCTTACCTTTTAGTATTGATGGAATAATAGGTTTTGGTATAAAATCTACAGCCCCGGTTTCAATTCCCTTAACTACATGAAAGTCTTCTTTGTAAATCGCGGAAACAAAAATCACCGGCAGAAGCTTTGTTTTTTCTTCCTGTCGCATCAGTTCCACGACTTCATATCCATCCATCTCGGGCATCTGAACATCAACTATTGCAAGGGCAAAATCATGCATGAATGTCTCCATTAATGCCTCATTTCCTGATAAAGCCCTTACAAATTCCACGTCAAAACCTGCTAAAACCTTTTCAAGTGCTACAAGGTTTTCGAATTTATCGTCAACAAGCAGAATTTTGGGTTTTGAACTCATTATCGTAGTGTTTTTATTAGTGTAATATTTTAGTGTTTATCGGTAAAGCCATACCCGCATCAGTGACAAGAGTTTATCAACATTCACAGGTTTTGCCAGATAGTCATTTGCCCCGGCATCGATACATTTTTGCCGGTCATCCTTCATTGCCTTAGCAGTAAGCGCTATTACAGGCAGATTTCTGAATTTTGGCATCTCTCTGAGTCTTTTGGTCGTCTCATAACCATCCATCTCAGGCATCATAATATCCAGAAGCACCAGGTCAAAGTTACCCTCTTTTTCGATTACTTCAAGAGCCATTTTGCCATTTACTGCTTTTGATACCTTCATTCCCTTACCTGTAAGGATTTTGCTCAGGGCAAAAACGTTTCGCATATCATCATCCACAACAAGTATTTTTTTGTCTGTAAACAGAGAATCCTTGTCATGCAGATTAGTGATCATTTTTTTCTGCCGTTGTGGCATATTATCAACCACCCTGTGCAGGAACAATGCAGTTTCATCCAGGAGTCGTTCTTCAGATTTCACTCCTTTGATAATGATGGTGTTGGTGTACTTCTGCAGTGTTTCGTTCTCTTCACGGGTTAACTCTTTTCCGGTATACACAATGACCGGAGGCACACTTATGGTTTCGTGTTCATCAAGTGCTTTCAGAAGCTCAAAGCCTGTCATGTCAGGGAGTCCCAGATCGAGCACAAGGCAATCGAAATGCCCTTTTTCAAGCTTTGCAATGGCATCAGAACCGGAACCAACAGCGGTGATTTTAACATCGCCTTCTCCAATTACTGTTTTGATGCTTTTGCGCATATTTTCATCATCTTCAACCAGCAAAAGGTCTTTCATCTTTCGCTGTATATAGTCTTCCAGTTTGGTAAATACCTGCTCAAGTTCTTCACTTTTGGGCGGTTTCATCAGGTATCCGATCGCACCTTTTTTAAATGCATCGATGGTCTCTTCATATGCCGACATCATATGTACCGGAATATGCCTTGTTTTCGGGTCATCCTTCAATACATCCAGCACATCCATTCCATCGATACCGGGGAGTTTGAGGTCAAGGATTATTGCATCGGGTATATACTTGCGGGCAAGAGTTAATCCTGTCTCTCCCGAGAGAGCGATAAGAGTTTTAAACCCCTTTTCCCTGCTTTGCTTCTTCAGAATCTGAGCAAAATTCTTATCGTCTTCAATGATAAGTATTTTTCTGTCATCAGGATTCAGATCTTCCCTGTCATCTTTGACATTCTCTTCAGGAAGGTCATTGGTTTGAATATTCTGAGGTGTTTTTTCCGGCTGTTTAACCTTTTGCTGATTATTAAACCTGGCTTTGTTTTCTGCTCTCGTAATTTCGACTTTTTCTCTAAGCTCTTCGTTTTCCGAATTTAACTCAACAGGTACAATCAAGGTAAAAACAGACCCCTTATTAACTTCAGAGGTAAGGTGTATTTCGCCACCCAGGAGTTTGGAGAGTTCTCTGCTGATGGAAAGTCCCAGGCCTGTGCCGCCATATTTTCGTGATGTTGAACCATCAACCTGCTGGAATGCTTCAAATATTGCAAGCTGTTTATCTTTCGGGATTCCGATCCCGGTATCTGTGATGGAAATCGCCAGTGAACTCTCTTTCTTCAGGTCTTCACGATTGATTTTGAGTGTTTCATCAGGGTTTTTAAAATCAATGGTGATTCCTCCATGGTGGGTGAATTTCATGGCATTGGAGAGCAGATTCTTCAATACCTGCTCCATTCTTTGCTGGTCGGTAAGAATAGACTGCGGAGCATCTTCATGAATATTGACTTTGAACTGCAATCCTTTCTCTTCAGCCACATGCCTGAACTGCATATTCATGTTGCTGCCAATATCCTGTAAGTCGATGTTTTCAAGATTTAACGACATTTTTCCTGATTCAATCTTCGAGAGGTCAAGGATTTCATTAATCAGGACCAAAAGGTCGTTTCCTGATTTATAGATTATTTCTGCGGACTCAACCTGTTCTTCCTCAAGGTTCTCTTTCGTGTTATCCGCCAGATCTCTTGAAAGGATGAGAAGACTGTTGAGCGGAGTCCGGAGTTCGTGCGACATATTGGCCAGAAACTCTGATTTGTATTTACTGCTGATTTCCAGCTCTTTGGCTTTTTGTTCAATATTGGCGCGTGCAACCTCAAGTTCCATGTTTTTATCCAGCACATCCTTTTTCTGTATTTCCAGTGACTTGGTCTTCTCTTCGAGCTCTTCATTAATAACGCGAAGCTCTTCCTGTTGTGCCTGAAGTTCCTGCTCCGATTTCTTGAGTGCCTTGGTTTGCTCCTCCAGCTCTTCGTTGGCAACCCTCAATTCTTCCTGCTGAACCTGCAGTTCTTCATTGGTTTGCTTAAGTTCTTCCTGCTGTTTTCTGAGTTCATCAGCCTGTGCCTGAGTTTGAGTGAGAAGGGTTCGGACTTTCGATCTTGATTCAGCGGAGTGGAGGCTGATTCCAATACTCTTGAGCGATGCATTTACAAACTCCTCTGTTCTGATATCATATTAATGGACACTGCCGATTTCAATTACTCCGATGAGTTCTTCTTCAAAAGTAATAGGAGCTACCAGTATAACTCGTGGGACAGTTTCTCCGAGGCCGGATTCAACATGGATATAATTTTCAGGTACCGGAGAAACAAGAATAATTTCCTGCTCTTTGGCACACTGTCCTACCATTCCCTCGCCAAGAGTGTATTTTGTTTTTACGCCTTTTCTGCGTGTAAAAGCGTATGAACTCGTCAGAGTCAGGTCGTTTTTATCTTTATTGTATAGATAAAGTGCACCAACTTGTGCCTTTAGATATTTTGTGAGATATGTGATGATATCTTTGGTGATATCTTCAATATCTTTATCTCCGCGCATAATCTCATTCAAACCTGATTGTCCGTCTTTGATCCAGGTCTGTTGCTCTCTTACCTTTGTGGCCTCTTCAAGCTTAATCTTCATCTGATTAATGGACTTGCTGAGGTTATCGTCTTGATGGCGAACTTCAATGTACTGGCTGTAATCACCCACAGAAATTGCCTGAGCTACTTTAGAAATTGACCGGAATGTGTTTGTAAGATGCTCGACATTATCGGCCATATTCCGGAATTCCTTACTTACCGGTGTAACTTTGTGAAGCCTGAGGTCACCAATGCTGATATTTTTAACCCAATTGGTTAGCTGCAATATCGGATAGAGCAGTTTATCGGTATAGACAATACTTATTACTATTGTCAGGAGGAAAATACCTGCTATAATCCATATCATATGGCGCCTCATCATCCCTGAAAAGGTATCAATCTCATCTGCATGGATAGTTAATACCAGCGGCCACTTTAATCCCAACTCCTGAAGTACAGGAAGCTCGGTATATGTAGCAAAAAGTTCCTGATTCTCATCATTAAGATATGTAATGACCTGAAGTGGTGTATCATTCTTATAAAGATCTACTGCCGGGGTAGTAATTTTTTCTTTAAGAATCTTCGATTTGTCTTTAAACCTGCTTTGTGATCTGAGTACAAAGTCATCACCCATAAAAAATACCTCGCCGGTTTCGCCCATTCCGGTTGGGTCTGAAGTTACACTGTTAATGACGTCTAAAGGGATTGGGAAGGCAATAACTCCAAGCGTTCTTTCATCAGTAACCATTCTGCGAAGGATCATCAGTACCGGTTGTTGTTCCGGACCGAACACAAATACATCAGAAACCAGTGGGTTGTTGCTTTTCAGTGCGTTATAGAATGCATGGTCAAATTCTGCGGCAGCATATTTCCCGTTAATCATATCACTGCCGGCAAGAGCTTTGTCATTGGCAGCGTATAGCACTCTCCCGTTCGCGTCCAGAAAAAGAATGTTCTTATAACTACAGAACTCCAGTGCTGAAAGATGATTGGCACGAATATCATCGGTTTTCCCTCTGTATTTCGGTGTGCGCAGATATTGCATAAGCTCACTAAAATCCTCAGGTGCTTCTGCCGTAATATCAGAAAAGGTGTTCACCATTCTCTCATCTTTGGCAAGCTCCATGATTTGTGCTCTTCCATCTTCAAATACAGTACTTATAGCTTCAGATTTTGTTTCAGCGTTATTAACGACAATGTTGTGAATGACTTCGTCAATGCCTTCTCGTCCATCGATATACAATACAATACTTAAAATAGTAACCGGTACGAATGTGAAGAACATCAGTGAGAAAACCATCATCCTTCCGAGGCTGGATTTAAAGCTTAAAATGCCTTTTTTGCGGAATAATTCCTGATTTGAGTGTGTGCTCATAGATTAACAGATTGTTTATGTCTTTTTTTGTACGATAACTCTCTTTTTTGGTTTCCAAAATAAACTAAAAACTGCTGTCAGTAAAAGACTTATCTCCGACAGCATCGATTAACAAACGGTGGGTTGATTATTTATTCCCAGCTAAGATATAAAAAAGAAAGTTGTAAAAAAAGAGCTACAGATATTGTAACCCTTATATAACGCGGTTTTTCGAGCTATTTTCAGAGAAAGCAATTATGTTTTCCACAGTGATTTGTGCTTTTCGATATAGTGCTTCCTTAGTTTTGAATGCGATATGAGGAAGCGCCAGGACATTATCCATTGATCTGAATGGATGAGTTTCCGGCAGTGGTTCAGCGTCATAAACATCCAAAGCTGCTCCTCCGATTGATTTTTTATCCAGTGCTTCTATGAGCGCTTTTTCATCAATAACCGGTCCCCTTGCGGTGTTTATCAGCAATGCCTCCGGTTTCATGGCTTTTAATTCAATTGTGTTAAAGATACCTTTTGTGATTTCATTTGACGGAAGATGAATGCTGACAATTTCAGCATCTTTAACTGCTTCAGAGATTGATGAGAAATATTTTCCGCCAATGGAAGAAAACGCTTCTTTTCTGGTGCGAGACCATCCCCGGATTTCGCATCCGAATGCTTTAAATAGCGTTGCTACACGACAACCAATGGCTCCGGTTCCAATTATTGCCACAGTGCGATTTGATAATTCCAGTCCCGGAACAGTTTCCCAACCTCCATTTTGAATGATTTGTGCGCCCTGCGGAATCCTTCTGAGTAACGAAATTGCAAGGGCAATAGTAAGTTCGGCAACACTATCAGTAGAGTATTCAGGAACATTGTAAACTGCAATTTTGTGATTCCGGCAATAATCCTGATCAACAGAATCATAGCCGGTGAAGGCTGTAGCAATGAATTTTAAATTCGGAAAATCAGTGAGAAATTCACCGGATAGTTTTCTCTTAACATGCACTATTCCGATTATGTCTGTACAGGAAATATTATTTATGGAAGTTACAAATGTATATTTGTCAGTGGAACGATTGGCTAACTCAATAAACTCCTCAGGATTATTACCGGGGTTCTCCAAAACTAGGATTACGGGCTTCATGGCTTTTTTTGCAAAAATAACAATTCTATTCTCCCTTTATAACGGAAAATGATTGTCGACTTGTGTACATTATCCCGTTTTCCGTAATCCCTGTGACAATAATATCATATTCGCCTATGTCGTCTGATGTGTAGAATTCGACTCTTCCCGAATACTCATCGGCAGTAAAATCCCCGTTCCAGTAGAGTGTTGTTCTGAAGTCCGGCATCGGGTTCTTTGCATTATATTTATCCGGTGGTGCTATCGGTACGTATCTTAGTTGCTCAATTCCTTTCAGAGAAAAGAAAACCGTTTTATCCTTAAAACTGTAGCCGCCAAAATCATTGGTTTTCGATTGAATCATAATTAGGCCATCCAGAGAATGTGATCCGTAAAGATATCTTCTGTTTATTACATCAATTGATTCGACTTTGGAAGGATGTATTTTATTCAGTTCTTCAAAATCGAAAACCGGCGTGCCGTCAAGCAGAATTAGTGGGTTTCTGTAGAGGATATCCCTCCGGTCATCAAGTACTGCCAGGCTCTCAAAGCCATCTTCATTTCTGACTTTCACATATGGCGTTATTTCAGTGAATACTTCTCTCAAAGTGTTCAATGCAATGAAATCTTTGAGTCTGATACTATATCGTGAATCCCCGGGTAGCCCATTTACATGTTCAGGGTGTTTTGTCTCTATGGTCTGCTCTTTTACAAACGATTGTTTTACTGCGGCATTTCTCAGCATATCTTTTGCCAGTTGTTGTGATGGCTTAATTGTAGTATCGGGTGCTGGAAATTTTTTTGATGTGTTTGGAAGAATCATCAGCGAATCGGTATTGTTTCCGGGTTCAGCAGTAATAGCGAAGGTTTTCTCTCCGGAATAGGGAAGTACCGGGAAGTAAAAATATCCATTTTGATCAGAAGTTGCAATTCGTAATCCCTGCTCACTGCCGGGTTCTGAAAGATAAAGATTCAGGTTTGAATTGCTTTGATCTTTAATTATTCCATGAATAACAGGATCTTTTATTTCCGGAATCATCAGTGGGTTGCCTTCGGTTGTTTGTGGTGTGTTATAACTGCCTGACTTAATTCCGGCGCCTTTTTTAACCACACTTACCGTCATCATTACGATATTTTCACCCCGAGATGCGACAGGTTGAATATCCACAACTGCTTTTTCGCGCTGATGATATGTGTCCTGTTTTATCTTTATCTCTGCAACGGGAAAAGCTTCATCCTTAATTAATGATTTTTCACTTTGATTTTCATATTGAATTTCATCAACATTGCCTGAAAGGATTTGTATTGGAACAGATGAAAATTCAGCGGCATCAAAATTCTGTTGATAATATGTGTATGCCCTGAGAGTATATGCTCCGGGTGGAATGTTTGCAGGTATGTTTATTATTCCCTGATATTTATTGTTAACGGGGATAACAGATTGAGACAAGGTAAATGCTCCGTTTTCATTAAACAGATCAACATAGACTATTTTACTGATTCCATCAGAGTATATGCTATAGATGATTTGTTCTCCGGGGCAATACAGATTTCTGTCGCAGCTAAGAAATATCTTCTCAGCAGGTAGTTCTCTGATTTCGTTTTGACCAAAGAGAACACCTGTGAATAGTGTTGCCAGAATATAGAATGCAATTTTTTTCATCTTACCAGAATTCAGGTTTTTCAATTGTTCCTCCGCGAAGCGTGCAATCCATGCAGTCCTGATTTATAAGCACAGGAATTCCCCATGGATCAAGTGTAGCATATACCGGCCAGGAGTTTGGCGGAGAGAATATAATTTCTCCGAATTCCATATAAGCAGAGGTGTCGATTCCGCATACAGGGTAGTTGAAATCCAATCCTGCGGGAGGTTCGAACATTATTCTTACAGAATCACAGGCTGCAACTGTAAAGTTGCCTATTACAGGTTCATCCGGATTCGAAATACTATGTATGTTTCCCCTAATCTGGTATGGTTGTGTTGAATACAAGCCACCTTGTTCAGTGTTTTGATCTTCAACGCTACTCCAGAATTTATAATCATCAGAGCTTATTGAAAATTGTTTTATCATAAGACTGTATTTTATGGCCAGTCTTCTGGATTCATTATCCACAAAGTTCAACGGAAAATTAAGCACTTCGGGAGATTGTTGGTTGATTGTGCTATGTGTAAAAAACTCCGGGACTTCCATTGTTCTGTAACAAACCTTCAGGCTGTCGCGGTTTAACATATCCCTGAGATATCCATCAAAAACATAATATATCCGGAAGTCAGAATGGTATTCAAAGGTTTCTGTCATATTCCAAAGGTAATATGCTGAATCAATTGGTGCTCGTTTGGAAGTGATATAGAACTGAGCGCCGGGTCTTTCATAGTAATATTCGGGATCGGGTTGAGTCTCAATTACAGCATCCGCATGGTCAATCTCTATTGTTTCGGGCAAAGTAGAAAAAACGCTTTCATATATCTCTCCCTGCATGGTTTTGATATATAACTGGTATTGTTTGCCTTTTTCGCATTTGAAATTTTCCGGAGTAAAATAATAGCCCCGCTATTGTTGTTGGCAGACTGTTTCAGTGCCATCGTCGCATTTAATTTTTACCGTTGCATTGGCTACACCATTAAAAACAGGCATGTCAAGTGCTGCAGACCTGCTTATATTAATTTCAAATGGTCCTTTGCCATCGTGGATGAGCGCATCTACAACCAGTATATTCTCATATTTATCGAGATCAGGCCAATACTCTTCAACACATGATGTGAGCAGAAAAGTTGCCAGAATCATAATTATATAGTGAGCCTTAATTCGCATAATTCCCAAGCTTAAAATTATAGGTTATTGAAGGTATGGGTGATCCAAAAACCGAAAGTTTGTATCCTTTTACTACTCCTTCAACTGTTTTAAAATACACAGAGTAAGCATTTTTTCGTCCTGTGAGGTTATAAACAGACACTATAAAAGTGCCATGAGCCAGTTTCTTTGAAAGTAGGTTTCCCTCAATTTTGATTGAGAGGTCAGCACGGAAATAGTCCGGCAGCCGATATTCATTTCTACCTGAATAGTTAAGGTATTGTTGACCGTTGACATAGTATATTGAGGTAGGGTAGGTGATAGGTCTTCCTGTACTGTAGGTGATGTTTCCTGACAAGCTCACTCTTCTGTTGGGTTTAAAATTTAGCACCATATTCACTGCGTGAGGCTTATCATAGTTGGAAGGGAACGGATTTCCGAAATTGATCAGATCACCAGTGAAATCATCAATCCCGGTGATTACGGATTTACTGTAGGTATAATTGACCCATCCGGTCCACTGTCCGGTTGTTTTCTTTATCATGAACTCCAGCCCTTTTGAATTGAGAATCCCCTGCAGAACACCTGTTTCCGGTACATTATTCATATAAAATGATGCCCCGTCTTTAAATTCAGCAATGTTAAAAGCTTTTTTATAATACGCTTCTGCTGAAAGCTCAAGCGCTCCCTGCCACAGGTTTGCATAAACTCCCACCGAGTATTGGTCACCTTTCATGGGGCGTATGTTGTAATCACAGAGCTTCCACATATCTGTGGGCGCAATAGCAATTGTGTTCGACATCAGGAAAAGGTACTGGTGCAGGCGATTATACCCCGCTTTAAATGAGAGGTTTGTGGTGGGCTGATATTTTATTCCAAACCGAAAATCAGGGGCATGGTATGTTTTTATGATTTTATTGTTTCCATAGAAGAGTGTATCTGTAATGGATGAGAGTTCCCGCGGAGAACCTTCAGGATATTCATACACAGTGGATGGCCCCAGTACATTGAAAATATTGTACCTGAATCCGGCCTCCATTGCAAAGTGCTTATTTATTTCCCACTCCTCAGAAACATATATTCCGGTCTCAACTCCTTTTTCAGGCTCAAAAGATCTTGACTGCACCAGTGAGCCTTCGTCCAGCGGAATAATATCTCCCTTCATAACATTATATAGCACTGAGTTAATCCCATATGTGATTTTATGCTGATCTGTAGGGGTGATTGTGAAGTTTAATCTTATCTCATTATGGTTGAAACTATAATCCTGTTCATAAGCTGCAATATCAAGCTCACGGTTTTTATTGTGAAAATTATATCCTGCCATTGCATAGGAGAAATCCATTTTGTGAATGCCGTTAAAGCGATGCAACCAATGCAGGGAAAATCCATTATTGGTGTAATTGTGATCGCTGATTGAGGATAATTTTGCGTTATCTCTACTGTAATAACCAACAACCTGAATATCATTATTAGGGTTTATGGGTGTTGAAATATTTACCATAAAGTCGGAAAACGCGGCGTCACTCATTTTGAGCTGTGGATCACGAATCATATTGAGAAGCCAGTCTGAATAGGTTGATCGTGCACTAATGAGATAAGATGCCTTGCTTTTAAAAACCGGTCCTTCGGCAATTACCATTCCCGAAACCGGGCTGATACCGCCTGAGAGTTTAAATTTATCGTGTCGGCCCTGAAGCGTAGTGACATCAAATACCGATGCAAGCCTTCCGCCATATCGTGCAGGAATATTGCTTTTATAAAGAGAAAATTCACTCACAGCTTCTGAATTCAGTGCTGAGAAAAAGCCAAACAGATGCGATGTATTATAAATCGGTATATTATTCAGGTAGAAGAGATTCTGGTCTGCAGGTGAACCTCTGACATTGAAACCGCTGGTTCCTTCACCTGCTGACTGCACGCCGGGAAGCAGCATTGCTACTTTAACAATGTCTTTCTCTCCCAATACTACCGGAATCTCCTTGACAGTTTTTACACTCAGCTTCTCAATACCCATTTTTGTACTTCTGACTTTCTGATACAGATCAGAGCGAATGACAACTTCATCCAGAAGGACCATTCTGGGAGGCAGCGTGAAAGAAAACTCACCGCTGTTTCTAACATCAATCCCTACACGCCGGGGTTCGCATTCCATGCTGTTGGCCAAAAGAGTGTATTTCCCCGGAGGTATATTCAGGACAAAATAACCATCTCTGTCTGTGGTAACAACCTCACCTGTTTCCTCAACAGTGACCATCCCGCCGATTACAGGTTGCATATCCTCTTCCTTTAGCGCTTTTCCGGTAACCCGCACCGCCTTTTTAGTGCCGGTTGGTTTTCCTCCGATTGTAAAGATACTGGCTGCGTACGACCCTTTAATCTCGATATCCCGGGAAGGAGTTTGTATACTTGTAGTTTCAATAGTGGTTGAAGAATTAAACGACAATGCAGACCGCAGATTCTCATCATTTGTGATGTATATATTACCCTGATGATCGGTAATGATGAACAGGCCATAGGGTTCCAGGTTTTTCTCCAGAAATGAAATTACTGATTCTCCATAGAATAAATTTATGGACTCATCCTCAGGTACTAAAGTCTGATTATAAAAAACCCCGGGAATCCCTTTTTTATTTATTTCTGAAAGAAAACTTCCCAGATCTCCTGAAACATATGTACTGTCGATTATGAGCTCGGTTTCCTGTGCCCATCCTGTTTTAAGTATCAGAACGGGAAGCAATATTAAAATATATTTGATGAGTTTCTTTGGCATCCCGTTTACTGTTTAATCTGGTTTACTGAATGGATTATTTGCAATATTTCACTTGGAGAAAGTGATTCATAGCGTCTTCCTGATCTCTTGATTGACTTTTTTATTTCTTTACGCCTATCACTGAATTGGCTTAACAGATCACGGCGACGGGTAATGTCAGTATATTCACCATTTTTCAGAAGAAATACCGACCTGGAGGTAGTGGTGTACTTCCCATATGGCGGGGCATCGTAGTATGTAGGAAGGTACCTTTTGTTGTAGCCGGTGATAATTGTATCACCATTTAATGTGCAGATTCCCGGAAAATGCATTTCTATTGGTCCGGATGGAATATATTTGCCATTAATAAATGTAACAGTTCCGTTTTTACAGGAATCGACAACGGATTGGTTTAATACAATCTCTGCATAATTGCTGCTGTTGTATAAAGTCCTTAAAATAAGCCCGTTGCTGATGAGGTCGTATTTTATTTCCTGATTTATATATTCTCTTCCCGATGCGTAGATGGTGCCTGTTTGCCAATCCTCTGTAAGTAACCAGGGATGGCCATGAGCAATCTGGTGATCAGGATAATATAAAATACCGCTTGAGAGTAAAGGATCTGCACCATAAATTTCCAGGGTATGTTCAATTAATTCTTCAGTAGAATAACTGTTTTGCGCATTCAGCAGATTAAAGTGCAGCATAAAACACACCAGTACAAGGGATATAATTCCTTTCATAGAGTTTAATCTTAAAAAAGTTCCGGTGCGATTTTTATTGGTTCTACAAACATAGCAAAATATTTTATCCTATCGATGTATTTATGAATTTTTCTGTGAGATTCTTTTATTAATCTGCCATTCAGGTTCTTTGGTAATGTTAAAAAAGCATTTTCGAAGAAAAAATGTATTACCTTTAATGCATCTAACTAAAACCACAGGACTATGAAATCGGCTGCTTTTAAATCGTTTTTATTTTTTTCAATCATTATTATCTTTTCTGCAACTCCATTTATTCGGGTTTTTGCAAAGGATAATGAACCCAATAATGTTCCTGAACAGGCCAATGCAATGACGCTTGGAACAACCTTTAATGGAAGTATATTTGAAAATGGAGATATCGATTGGTATACTGTTTCAATTCCGGAGGAAGGAACCCTAAAAGTTTTAACCACAGGAGTAGATATAAACGACTACTATATCTATCTTTATGATATTGATGCGGAAACTGTGATCCATAGTAAGGAGATTTATCCTCTAGGTGATGTGGACTCTGTGATGGCTACATACCTTATGGCCGGAACGTACTACGTGAAAGTGTATCCTTATGGAAACAATACAGGAACTTATTCTGTTTCGCCATCTTTTATACCGGCGGTTTATCCCAATGACATTGAACCCAATAACACCTTCGAGCAGGCACAGACATTCGCATTAAACAGCCAGACTACAGGCCGACTGAATTATGTACTTGCCGGCGTGCATGATGATATTGACTGGTTTAAAATTACTATTCCTGAGGAAGGAACGCTTAAAGTAGTAACTGACTCCCCCGATAATCCTGATTATTATATTGCACTTGTCGATGTTGATGGAGAAGAAGTGCTGCATAGTACTGAGGTGTACCCAATTACAGATATAGATTCTGTCTATAAAACCAATCTGCAGGCAGGAACCTATTTCGTAAAACTGTATCCTTATGGCAATAACCATGGCTCGTACCAAATCACAAATACATTTATTCCTGCTTTACTTGCGAATGATGCTGAACCAAATAATGAAGTAGGTGATGCCAATGTTTTTATGCTGAATTCAGAAACTACAGGCCGGTTAAATTATGTGTATGATAATGTTGCAGATAATTCAGACTGGTTTTCTATAACAACTCCCGAAGAGGGTGTGCTTACTGTCGTCACTGAAAGCCCTGATAATGCAGATTATTATATCGCTTTGGTGGATGTTGATGGTGAATCTGTGTTGCATAGCAGGGAGGTTTATCCAATTACCGATGTAGACTCTGTATTTAAAACAAATTTGCAGGCAGGAACCTATTTCGTACATATCTATCCGTATGGAAATAATCATGGTAGTTATCATTTGAGAAACTATTTTACGCCTGCCTTATTACCAAATGATGATGAGCCCAATAATACCGCTGACGAAGCCAATGAAATGAGTCCTTTTGATGAGAAAACAGGACGTCTTAATTATGTGTATGATGGTGAGGCAGACAATGCTGACTGGTACACAATAACAATCCCTGATGACGGTGAACTAAAGGTTATTACAACAGCACCGGATCTTTCAGATTATTATATCCGATTATTCGATGTAGATAAAGAAAGAGAGTTATATACTCGTGAAGTATATCCTTTGGGTGAAGTCGACTCGATTTACAGAAGTTATTTACAGGCAGGAAAGTATTATGTCAAACTTGATCCTTATGGTAATAACCATGGTTCATATGAGCTGGAAAGTTTTTTTACTCCTGCTTTATTTGATAATGATGAAGAACCCAACGATACGTTTGAAACTGCTCAGTTGATGTCTGCGGATACAACATTTACAGGAAGAATAAATTATATTTATGATAATGTCAGGGATCAGCATGACTGGTTTGCAATTCCTCTGGAACAGAATGGGGGATTAAAAGTTACTACTGCTTCACCCGATTGCAACGACTATTATATTCAGATTATTGATCAGGATGGCACAACAGTTATTGCCTCTGATGAAGTCTATAATCAG
>PKSY01000191.1 GCA_002869405.1 Marinilabiliales bacterium | reverse complement strand
GATGCCTCCGCGTACCGGGAGATACCTCTTGCGGTAGCTATTCCGAGGCACAAAGAAGATATCCGTCAGTTAATCCTGCTTGCAGGAAAACATCAACTGGCACTTATTCCCAGAACAGCCGGCACATCACTGGCAGGCCAGGTAGTCGGGAATGGAATTGTGGTAGATGTTAGCCGACACTTCAACAAGATACTGAGTTTTGACCCTGATAAGCGGGAAGTCACCGTTGAACCGGGAGTAATTCTCGACGACCTAAACCGGTTTCTCGCACCTCACGGACTGTTTTTTGGTCCGGAGACTTCCACCGCTTCACGATGTATGATTGCCGGAATGGTTGGAAATAATGCCTGCGGATTACACTCCCTTATCTACGGCAGCACCAGAGAACACACCAAATCCATAAAAGCATACCTCAGCGATGGTTCTGAAGCCACTTTTGGAAGCATCACCAAACAGGAGTTTATTGATAAATGCCGCGGCGAGGAGCTGGAAAACAAGTTATACAACCAGATAAATTCCCTGCTATCTGATGAAGCGCTGGCAAAAGAGATCAGAGACCAGTTTCCTGACCCGGAAGTAGTCAGGAGAAACACTGGCTATGCCCTGGATCTGCTTCTTGAATCAGAGTCATTTTCGGAAACATCAGAACAGTTCAACTTTTGCAAACTGCTGGCAGGATCAGAGGGAACACTGGCTTTTTTTACAGAGATAACACTCAACCTTGTTGATATTCCGCCAACGAACAAAGCGCTTGTTTGTGTGCACGTGGAACATCTTGATGATGCCCTTCGTGCCAACTTAATAGCCCTGGAGAATAATCCGTCATCGGTGGAGCTTATGGATAAAACAATTCTTGATCTGGCAGCGAAAAACAAGCTCCAGAAAGAGAACAGTTATTTTATCAAAGGAAAACCTGCCGCAATTCTCATTGTAGAGTTTGTAGGGCACTCCATGGACGAGCTTCACCATAAGGCTGAAAAGATGGAGCAGGAGATGCGTACGGCAGGATACGGTTACCATTTCCCATTTATTGAAGATGAGGATGTGAAGAAGGTCTGGGCGCTGCGAAAAGCAGGGCTTGGGGTTCTTTCCAACGCTCCCGGAGATGCACGACCTGTATCTGTTACAGAAGATACCGCTGTACATCCACGCTACCTGCCGGAATACATCAAAGAGTTTACAGCTATGATGGACGGGTATGGAAAAGATTGTGTGTACCATGCTCACATCGCAACAGGAGAGCTGCACCTGCGTCCCATGCTGAACCTCAAAGATAAAGAGGATGTAGAACTATTTCATGATATTGCACTGGAATCAGCAAAACTGGTAAAAAAATACAAAGGCAGCCTTAGCGGAGAACATGGTGACGGAAGACTCCGTGGCGAATTTATCCCAATTATGGTGGGAGAAAATATCTATGAGAAATTCAGGGAAATAAAGCAACTCTGGGATCCTCAGCATATTTTCAATCCGGGAAAAATCACTGATACACCTCAGATGAACACATCACTGCGTTATGAGCCCGGAAAAGAGACCCGAAAAATAAAAACCTGGTTTGACTTCAGTGCAACGCAGGGAGTGCTGCGCGCTGCTGAAAAATGCAATGGTTCCGGCGATTGCCGTAAGCCAGCAGAAGCCGGAGGCACCATGTGTCCCAGCTATATGGCCACACGCGATGAGAAAAATGTCACCCGTGCAAGAGCCAATATCCTCAGAGAATTTCTAACCAATTCTGACAAAAAAAATCCTTTCGATCATAAAGAGATTTATGAGGTAATGGATCTCTGTCTCTCCTGCAAGGCCTGTAAGTCGGAGTGCCCGTCGAATGTGGATGTGGCAAAACTTAAAGCCGAATTCCTGCAACATTACTACGACGCCCATCATGTGCCTTTCCGCACGCTGATGATTTCCTACCTCAACAGCTTCTACAAAATCGGAATGGTGTGGCCGGGATTCATGAATTTCTTTATGACAAATCCTTTGCTTAGCAAA
Organism: Marinilabiliales bacterium; assembly: GCA_002869405.1. GTDB lineage: Bacteria > Bacteroidota > Bacteroidia > Bacteroidales > BM520 > BM520. Next base: position 15,053 of record PKSY01000191.1, on the reverse strand, counting down.
ATCATCAAAGGAAGTATGGGGTTCGCCAAAGAGCGCTCGATGCCAAAACTCACCAACCGAACCCTGAAAAGCCGGATGCGATCCTATGTTAAGGAGAATAATTCAATCGGGAAAAACGGTACCGTATATCTTTTTGCCGATGAGTTCACAAACTACCTTGACACAGAAGTTGGTACAACCACTATCATGCTCCTCAACAGGCTGGGATATAAAGTCATCATTCCTCATCATGGCTTAAGCGCCAGAACTTTTCTTTCAAAAGGAATGTTGCGAAAAGCAAAGAAAATCATCACCCGGAATGTGGAAATGCTAAAGGATATAATTTCTGAAGATACGCCATTGGTGGGAATGGAGCCATCAGCGATCTTAGGTTTCAGAGATGAATATCCGGAATTGGTGGAGAAAGAGTTGCAGGAAGATGCATTACGAATCGGGAAAAATGCGCTGCTCTTTGAAGAGTTCTTTATGCGGGAAGTTAAGAAGCACAAGATTACAAAGGAGCAATTTACGGAAGCAAAAGAGTTTATTCTCCTCCATGGTCATTGCCAGCAAAAAGCGGTAGCCAGCACTGTCCCATTGCGAGCCATGCTGAGTTTTCCTGTCAACTACGGCGTAAAAGAGATCCCCAGTGGATGTTGCGGAATGGCAGGTTCCTTTGGCTATGAGAAGGAACACTATGACCTGAGCATGAAAGTCGGGGAACTGGTATTGCTCCCCGCGGTCAGAGAAGCAGCAGAAGAGACAATTATCGTAGCCCCGGGCACCAGCTGCAGGCATCAGATTAAAGACGGTACAGGAAGAACAGCCGTGCATCCTGTAGAGGTTATGTGGAAAGCCTTGAAATAAAATACTTATTTAGTGATGTTTGCGTAACATTTTGCAAAAGGAACGGTCTTTAATAATGTGTGTCTACATTTTGTCACATATCCTGACTTACTTGCATATTTTCAAAACATCAAAGCTATGAGAAAGTATTTCTTCCTTACAATTCTGATACTTTTTACCTTTTATGTTAAAGCGCAACAGCAAAATTCGATATCAGGAGTAATTCTTAATAAAGAAGATCTTACACCTGTTGTTTATGCTACTGTATTTGCAACAACCCGGCATAGTGGAACAATAACCAATACTGATGGCACCTTTTTTATTAAAGATGCTGATCCAAATAAAAGTGTAGAGATTAAGATCCGCCATATAGGATTCGATAATATTACAATTGCTTTTGATCCTGTAACAATGGACACAATCCTTCTTACTCCGGTTTCGTATGATATTGAAGGGGCAGTTATTACTGCAGATAAAATCGATGAACATGATGCAGCAAAAGAACTGCTCATTGAGATTACAAGAAAATACTACAGCCAGGCAGATGAAGGAACTGCAAAAGGGTATTTTTCATTACAATCCATGCAGAATGATTCACCTTATGAGATGCTTGAAGCATATTACAATGCAGAGAAATCGGGCTTCTCGGTAAACAAACTGACTCAAAAATGCGGCAGAGCAGGAATTGCAGGCTATGGTCACAGCATCATCTCCACAAACCTTACCAATATCTATATAAATAACAAACTCTTTAGTTCTGAGGGAAATGATAAATTTTACGGACACCTTTTTAGTGGCTCTTTTTTAAAAAATGTCAAAAAATACAATCTTAGTTTTGAGAAATCATTTATCAGCGATGGAAAAGAGTACAGTATTATTGCATTTAAAAATAAACGAAGCGGCCTGTTGCTTTTTGAAGGTACCATAACTGTAAACAGAAGTGATATGATCATCAATGAGATAAGGATGCATCTCTCAGATCCTAAAAGCACCCATATTTTCCCGATTAACCCGGGAGATAAAACCGGAAACCTGGAGGTTGAGGTGCTATATCTTTTTGAAGATATTGTGGTAGACGGATATACACCGCTAAAGCTGACAACCGTAGATATGTCTTACGAATATTTTGTCCCTAACCGCGGAGTAACTTATGTTGACAACAGCTCGATGCTCTATCTCTTCGACAGGGAAGAGGGGTTTCTGGAGCCGGTTGGATTACCCAAAGATCTTGACAATGACTACCAGGCCATCCTTTTCACGCCCTTTAGTCAGCACTTCTGGGACTATTACCAGCGCATACCCAGAAACAACGAGCAACAGCGTTTCGACAAATTCTTCAGAAGCCATGGAAAGCTTATAAATTACAGTGGATTAACACAGGAAAACATCTATCTGGGGAACCGCTTTTTTAACTGGTCGGAGCGCGATAAACCCGACATTTCATTGATTGAAAAACCTTTACGCAGCCACGACCTGCAAAGGGGGATTATTGTAGAAAACCACAGGGAACAAAGGCGTGATTCAAAGGTATATCTGGATTACTACATTCCCCTGTTTCTAAACAGGATTGGATCGCAAACTGAAGTTACTGCAGGACTTATCTTTGATTCCAAAACATCACGTTATCAACAACAAAAGGATGAATTCAGCAACCTGTTTTTTCATACAATGCTAAACTATCTGGAGATGGAGCGCAGAAAATTAAGTAAAGACTTGCAAGCCATGAGCACAGAAGATCCGGAAGCAATTATTACTGTGTATTACGAGCGCCTGCAATTGATAAAAGCGGGCCTTGACGAGCTATGCAATACAACCATCAATGGAACAGACCACAATACCTTAGTAAAGCGTGCGGCAGAGATAGAGAAGGCATTATAAGATTCTCCTTATTTTACACCCAGCGGGATTCCCGCCATAATTTCTGCTCCTCCGCAGTCAGGAAGGACCAGGCAACAATACGCGTTGATTTGTTTCCGGTCCCCATAGGTATTGTCTTGACCTGCTGTGCCTGATTTTTCTCAAGAGACTTATATATTCCTTTCAGGTTTGATTGTTTGGAAACCAGTGTTGAAAACCAGTAGCAGTTCTTTCCGAAGTTCCGGCTTTCCCGAATCATATTATGAATAAACCGATGCTCGCCTCCATCACAGATTAACTCATTGCTAACACCGGAGAAATTAAGCTCCGGCCTGGCCTTCTTCTCACCGGACAAGTTCTTCACCTTTCGCTGCGTACCTTTAAGCGCCTCTTCGGCAGATGCATGAAACGGAGGATTGCAGATTGTCATATCCACTTTATCCTCTTTTCTTAGGATACCATAAAACACATCCTTTGGCTCTTTTTGTAAGCGACAATCTACTTTGCCGTGAAGGTTTTTGTTCTCCAGAATAATAGCTTCCGCAGAGTCTATAGCTTTTAAATCAACATCTGTTGCAATGAAATTCCAGTTATATTCAACTACTCCGATTATGGGATAGATACAGCTTGCTCCGGTACCTATATCCAAACAAATTATTTTATCGCCATGAGGCATAATACCATAGTTACTGCCCTGCAGCAAATCTGCAATATGATGGATATAGTCTGCCCGACCGGGTATTGGAGGACAAAGATTCTGCTCAGGGAAGTCCCAGAATGCAATGCCATAGTAATGTTTTAGCAAAGCAGTGTTTAGCGCTCGTACAGCCTTTGGGCTCGCAAAATCCACTGAATTAACGCCATATTTATTTGGCTTCACAAATTCCATCAATGCGGGAAATGACTCACACATGGCTTTCAGGTCATAATTCTCTCTGTTCTTATTCCGCGGATGCAATCGTGACTTCTCCTTTGGTTTCTTATTTGATGCCATAGAACTGAATTAAGATGGTGCAAGATAGCATAATCAATAATAAGATCACCGGCATTCAAGGTTTTATCAGTAAAGTGAAAAAACATATCTCATATCAAAAAACGGGTGGTTTTTATCTTTCCCCTACAAATATTACTTTTGCAGGATAACAAAACCGCCATCAATGAAAAAGATCTTCCTTCTCACTGCATTAATTGTGTGTTTTTCATCATCCCTACTTTCTCAGGAAAAAGAAAACAATTTTGGCATCAAATTAAAAGGATATGTAAAGTATGAGATGATTTATGACAGTCGTCAGCAGATCTCATCACGTGATGAAGCTGTTTTGCTTTTTCCTGCACCGGTAGATATGGGTGAAGGATATCAAGACATAAATGCAGGCAGTCAGTTCAACTTCCTTTCGCTGACATCACGCCTAAAAGGAATTATCACAGGCCCGAAGGCATTTGGCGCAGAAACCAGTGGAATGATTTCCGCCGACTTTGCAGGTACTGATAACGAGAAAGTTGGATTAATCAGGCTCAGGCATGCGTTCCTGAAATTGAAATGGGAACACAGCACACTGCTGGCAGGAAAATACTGGCACCCCTTGTTTTCTGATGAAGTATTCCCTCATGTGCTGGCTTTTGGTGCTGCAATCCCCTGCTATATGCTCAACAGAGCACCACAACTCACCTATAAGGTCCACGCAAAAGGTTTCAGCCTGGCTCTTTCTGCCAGTGCTCAACATGATTTCAAATCCCGCGGACCTGAGGGGAAATCAGCACAGTATCTTATAAACAGTGGAGCTCCGGAGCTTACATTTAGGGCAGAGTATAAAAACGAACACCTTTTACTGGGTGCAGCATTCGGGTTATGGAAAATAAAACCCACATTAACAGATACTGCCGGCCGTGCAACAGATGTGATGGTGAATGGCCATATGCTAAATACATTTGCACAATTCACGTTCGACGGATTTGTTTTACGGGGCGGATATATTGTTGGGGAAAATATAAGCCAGCTGAATATGTTTGGCGGCTATGGAGTGACAGAAATAGATGAATACGGCATAATATCCTATGCGCCCACCAAAGGCTCTTCAGTATGGGCTGAAATGGCTGTTACCATCGACAACTGGTGCATGGGATTATTCGGAGGATATACCAGAAATCATGGCTCGGAAGAGAAGATTACAGGTCCGGTATATGCGTTGGCTCCCAACATTGCCAATTACCTCAGAATCTCACCAAGATTAACATACAAAAGCGGAAATGTGCAGGTTGGTCTTGAGGGAGTATATCATTCAGCAGCATATGGCACTCCTGATGAATACTATGTGGTTCAAAATGCAAAAGGTGTTGATGCATTCAGGTTGATGACCTGTGTGGCATATTATTTTTAAGATATCCACAGGAATTTTTCATTTTAGGCATAATTTTGGTTTTATAGCGCAGGTTTCAATCAAACAGCTATTTTTGTATAAAACACAGCACCCATGAAAAAACACCTGATCTATTTTGTACTGCTGGTAAGCATTGTCCTTTCAGGATGTACAAGCGGAAAATCAGCACTCAAACAAGGAGATTATTACAATGCCGTTTTGCAGTCGGTAAACCGCCTGAGGCAAAAACCCGACCATGAAGATGCTATTCGCGTACTTAAAGAAGCATATCCAATGGCTGTTGAAGATATTAAACGTGACATTGACAGAACCACGGCATCTTCCGACCCGCAAAAATGGAACAGGGTATATGATCATATGAAACGTGCCAACCACCTTGCCGATCAGATTTATCACTGCCCTGCTGCAAAAAGAATTATCCCCTACCCTTTTGAATATGGCATCTCAACAATGGAGAATGTTAAAGAGGAAGCAGTTAAGGAGCTATACCAGAATGCACTGGCCTTTTATAATGCCGGTGGACGCGAAAATGCAAAACGTGCAATCGAAATCTGCCACAAACTACTAGACTTTGCTCCCGGTCATGTACAGGGATCCCGTCTTTTGCAGGATGCCGAAGAGGCCGCCACACTGCACATCGTCGTTGAAATGCTGCCCTATACGCATAAGAAATATGAACTCTCGGATGAAGCATTTCGTAATGAAATAAACAACCATATCGCTTCGCTCGACCGCAAATACAAATACATAAAAGTATATTCACCCACCCAGGCAGAACGGATAAACCTCTCCCCCGATCAGATAATCTCCGTTGACTGGGTGAACTTTATGGTAGGTAATACAAACCAGAAGCAGATAGAACGCCAGGTAACCAGTGCCGACAGCGTAAAAGTCGGGGAAACAACCATTAACGGAGTAACCTATGATGTATTTAATAAGGTTCATGCACAGCTCAATATCAATACCATGGAGATTATTTCCAATGGAAAAATGAGCATCCGGGCAAAGGACTTTGCGACAGGACGCACCATTAGCAGTCATGCACCGGCAGGAAGTTACGTATGGCATTACGAATGGGGCAGTTTTAACGGTGATGAGAGAGCGTTGAATAAAGAGGAGTGGGAAATATGCAGGAACAAACCGCCGGTTCTGCCATCACCTCAGTTTCTGTTTACCGAACTCACAAAACCGCTGTACGATCAGACCGCAGACTGGTTTGAACGGCATTTCAGAAAGTATCAATAAAGGAATTAAAATTACTTTCAAGATATATGTATAAATCTATTAAAACCACACTTCCCCTTATTTTACTCTTTACATTCTTTTTCTTTGGATGTAATAACAAGAATACCTTACCAAAGGAAGTTTGGACCACACTACCCATGGCCGAATGGCCCGAAATAACTTTAAAAAATCATGTTACTTTCACAGATACCTCATTCAACAACCTCGGAAATGCATTTTTAATAGATACCGGCATGGACACCCTGGGAATCACATGCAAACACCTGTTTATTGTTTTTGAGTGGTATGCCGGAGCAGAAAACATATCCCTCAGCCCCGGATTTGTTTCCTGGGATATGTATTCGAAGAATGAGCCAACAAAGAAGATAAACATAAAAGGCCTTATTAATGAAAACAAACAGGAAGCCATTGGTCAGTTTAATACATTAAAAGTCAGAGACTGGCTTATACTTGATGTTGAAGAAAATATATCAGATATTTATCCTTTAAAACTAAGATTTAGTCCTGTTGCACCTAATGAGATTGTCTATGAGATAGGATGGAGTAAAGATCAGCAAACTGAAAGCCCGTCATTAATTAAACATCAGTGTTTTAAGAATTTTGGATCCTATTATTTTATGAAGACACTTTCTGAAGAAACTCAGTTTATGGGTAGAAGCGGCTCACCCGTGATCGATAAAAACGGTTATCTTGTTGGAATATCCTCAGGACAGGAAGGCAATATGGCAGTCATTGGTAGTGTTCGTTATCTTCAGGAAATGATGGACAAGCATGACATAAAATACAAGCAATAACCATTTAGCTCTAATCCACATCGATAGACATTCACATTTCAGGTTTATACAATTTTCAAGTTGAACCAGAAAAAAGTATAAAATTAAAAATCCAGAGCCGCACGGCTTTTTAATGATGGAATGGAGAGGCACGATTTATCGTGACTCGGCATAACAAGAATGTCAGACGCGATGAATCGCGTCTCTCCAATGCATTTTCATAATGGTTTACACGGATTAAACTTACGGTTCACCCAGACGCGATGAATCGCGTCTCTCCGATCTTGGTTACAAACGTGAAATAATCCCTTCAAAGAGGATCTTCATTTTCTTTGCAGCCTTATCAGCAGCCACAATAACATCCTCGCCGTCGTTTTTGTAATCGTCGTCGAAGGTGTGCGCTTCATTGGTAACCACCGACATACCAAAGACTTTGATATCCATGTGACGGGCCACGATTACTTCCGGCACTGTTGACATCCCGCACACATCACCACCGCCATTACGGAAGTAGCGATACTCTGACGGGGTTTCAAAAGTCGGCCCGGTAGAGGCATAATATACACCCCTGTGCAACGGAATATTCAGTTCCTCTGCCACTTCAAACGCTATCTTCCTGATTCCCTTGTCGTAGGGGAAGGTCATATCCAGAAACCGTGGTCCCAGTTCATTGAAATTCGGACCTATTAGCGGATTGGGCATCTGATTGATATGATCTTCTATAATCATAAGGTCGCCCACACGGTAGTCAGGATTCAGGCCACCTGCAGCATTGGAGACAAAGAGGTTTTTGATACCCAGAAAATGCATTACACGAATTGGGAATGTCACCTGCTGCATGGTATAACCTTCATAGAAGTGGAAGCGTCCCTGCATGGCCATTACCGGCTTTCCGCCAAGCGTGCCAAAGATCAGGTTGCCTTTATGTCCTATTGCTGTGGAGACCGGGAAATGGGGAATTTCGCCGTAAGGAATTACAACCTCTTTATCAATCTGTTCTGCCAGATCGCCGAGACCGCTGCCAAGGATTATGGCGGTTTCCGGACGAAGGGTTGTTTTACTTTGAATATATGCTGCGCTCTCTTTAAAATGTGCTATCATAATTTATCTTTTTATCCAGGTCATGGCAGTCTCCTGGGCGTTTTTAATAATCTCTTCCTCGCCGTCTACATGGCGGTTTTCCATTATCACTTTTCCGTCACAAATCACGGTATCGATGCATCCGCCACCGGCAGAATAAACAAGGTTTGCATTGAGGTTATGGAGAGGCACAAGCGTTGGATCCGAAAGATCAATAAGGTTAATATCTGCCAGATATCCCTCTTCAATTTTACCCAGTTTGAGACCAAACATTTTTCCACCGTTTTCAGTACCCAGTTGCATCGCCTCATCAACAGGTAATGATGTAGGGGCGTACCGCCATGCCTTTTGCAGCAGGCTGGCCACCTTCATAGCCTCAAGCATATCCAGGTTGTTGCTGGAAGAACAGCCGTCAGTACCCAATGCTACACAAACTCCGGCATCGCGAAGCTCCTGATAACGGAATTTATATCCTGATGCGAGCTTAAGGTTTGAGTTGGGATTATGCACCACCTTCACCTTTCGCTTTGCCAGAAGTTCAATATCATGATCGGAAAGCCATAATCCATGCGCAATAATCACATTTTCATCCAGGATTCCAAGATGTTCGAGATATTCCACCGGGCGAAAGCCAAAGTTATTGATTGCATTATTCACCTCGACTTCTGTTTCGGAGAGATGAATATGAAACGGGAGATTGTTTTGATCCGCGAAAGCCTTGGCCCACTTCAGGGTATCAGCGGAAACCGTGTAAATGGCATGAGGTCCCATGGAAAACTGAATGCGCGAAGAGTACTGTTTTGAAGCTTCGTAGAGGTCTTCAGCATTCTTTCGGGCATCTTGTGCAGCAAGAGGGTCAAAGTTATCAATAAGCACTGCGGAGAGCACGGCACGGATTCCCATCTCTTCCACAGCACGGGCAGTACCATGGAAATGCCAGTACATATCATTGAAAAGCGTTGTTCCCGACTTAATCATCTCCAGCACCCCAAGGCGTGATCCCCAGTAAACATCCTGTTCGGTAAGTTTAGCTTCGTGGGGCCAGATTTTTTCGTTAAGCCACTCCTCCAGGCGCATATCCTCTGCAAAGCCACGGAACAGCGTCATAGCATTGTGCGTATGACCGTTCACAAAAGTTGGGATAGCAGCTTTTCCGGAACCATCAATTATAGTGTCGGCTTGTATTTGTATATTTTTTTCGATTTTTTCGATTTTGTTCCCAAGGATGTAGATATCTGAGACAGAACCGTTAAGTCGAATATTTTTTATCAGGATACTCATAGAACAGATTAAATTAAAGGACTACAAAAATAGCAGAAATATTGGTATGAAAAGGGTTAATCACGTGGAATAAAGGGGATGAAAAGAAATATCCAATAGTGAATGTTACGTCGGACAAAAAAATTTGTATATTTGCGCCCCATTAAGGGCTGGTCGAGTAGCTCAGGGGATAGAGCAACGGCCTTCTAAGCCGTCGGTCGCAGGTTCGAATCCTGCCTCGATCACAGAAAGCCATCGCAGAAGCGGTGGCTTTTTTCGTATTCGCTGAAGCTTTAACGCAGGAATATCCATTTAATAATCAATATTCAATAAGTAACACTCAATAATTAAGTTGAGGACACAGCGTTAGCTATAAAAACGCTCCCTCATTTAATCCGTTTTTTTATTATTTATTGATTGTTGGATATTGGATATTGGATATTCTAGTAATATTCAATATTCAATAAGTAACACTCAATAATTAAGTTGAGGACACAGAGTGCTTTTGGGCTGGTTGTAATTCAATCAATACTTCGTAATTCCTTGTTCTGTGTTCATTATTTATTGATTATTGGATATTGGATATTGGATATTCTAGTAATATTCAATATTCAATAAGTAACACTTAATAATTAAGTTGAGGGCACAGAGTGCTTTTGGGCTGGTTGTAATTCCGTCTTCTGTGTTCATCTGTTCGATATTCCTGTATTATTATATGCAATACTTGTACAGCCTTTACAAAAGGGGTCATCCTGGTAGGATTTTTTGTTGCCTGAAAGTAACAGATAGAGATGAAAATTGTAACTTGCAGCTAACAATCTTAACTGATACCATCTCGTTATGAAAAATATTGCATTTTGTAAAATCATTGCTACTTCTGCTTTATTCATCCTCCTCTCCTCCTGCAACAAAGAAACCACCACAACCCTCAACAGCTTTGTCCCTGCACCGCCGGACTATACCGATACGCTGTTCTGGTACGGAGACAATACCATCGACACAACACTTTCAGCCGACATCTTCTACGTCTACCCTACCCTGGGCACAAAGCCGGTTAACGATGAGGGAGAGCGCATATATTACAGCGATATCCATCAGCAAAGTGAACGTGATGCCACAGCAGGAAATATCGGCTTCAATAAAATGATGTACGCCGATACTACCTTCAACTTCTTTACGCCTTACTACCGGCAGGTTACCATGGAGACCATTACGATGCCGGAAGACTCGCTTGAAAAACGCATCGCTGTTCCTTTCGCCGACATTCAGAATGCTTTTTCAGAATATATGGATGAGTACAACCAGGGACGGCCTTTCATCCTGCTGGGTCACAGTCAGGGCTCAGAACTGCTCATAAAACTTCTTGAGCAGATGGATCAGGAGGATTTTGATCTGATGATTGCAGCCTACACTTTCGGGTGGAAGATTTCGCAGCAACAACTGGAAGAATTTCCTCAAAGAATTATCCCTGCACAAGGAGAAAAAGACCTTCAGGTTATAATCACCTACAATACAGTTACGGATATTAATGCGCGCTCTCCGGTTATCAATGAAACCGAGGTTTGTATTAATCCGCTTAACTGGAAAACAGACGGAACTCCGGCATCAAAAGAGTTACACCTGGGCACAATCCTTTATAACCGTGCTACAGGAAACTTCGACACAGTTTATAACTACACCGGAGCGTATATGGAAAACCATTTTCTGGTTGCCACAGATGTAGATCCGATGCGTTGCTACCTCGAAGAATATGAAGATTTATTTCCTTTAGGGAATCTGCATTTTATGGATTCCTATCTCTACGGTTTTAATATCCGGGAGAATATGCAGGACCGGTTGCTTGAGTTCCGGGAACAGGAATAAAAAACGGCTGCCAAATGACAGCCGGTATAATTAATCTTGTTTTTGAAATTCGAGTACGGAACCATCATCCTCTTCAAACCAAAGTTCATCTCCGGTAAGTCTGAGGATTGTGACTTCCTCCATGTAATTTCCATAGATAAGCTGCAGACCTTCCTTACCGTCGCTCCACTCCCATTCAGCATCAATGGTATTTGAGATTGTCAGGATGGTTGTAACTTCCTGTAATACTCCGTCTTTCTCAAAGATCATTTCAAAACTGTAGTTGTCACCAACGGGTTCATCATCAATTTCCAGAAGAGTCCATGTGCCGGTCAGGCGTGATGTTTTTGTGACCAGTGAAAAGGCAGGTCCGTCTTCATATTTTGCACAGGAACTTAAAATCCCCAGTGTAAAAACTGCTATCAAAAGAATGCTTAAGTTTTTCATCATTTATTAAAATTTAAATCCAATAGATAGTTTCATTGTCGGATAAGGTAAGAATGTGTGTGTACTGATATCGAGGTAATCATCACCTGCTTGAACGTCAACATTTCTCGCCAGGAAAGTATAAGAATTCTGAAATTCCAGAATATCATCCCGAACACCAATATAATCAATACTTCCGGGTGTGTCGGTAGAAGACTCACCTGACAGTGTGATTCTGTTTAAGCGCATTCCGAAAAATGCCCAGTCCACTGTTATCATATCATTAAAAACCCACTGGTATCCAAACTGAATTCCGGCACCCAAAAAGCTAAGTTTCACCTTATTCTCAGTAAGTGCCCCATTGTGCATATAATCACCATTTAGTGAATATTGACCGTAGTTAAAACCCACACTGGTATAAAAGCCTTCAGGTGCATCATGTTTTTTCCCATAAAAGCGATACTCAGGATTTATTGCAAAACCGGTAATTCGGTCGTCCACAATGGTATACCCCAGGTTTGATTCCAAACCATATGGATAAGAGCGTGGAATATATATGGAAGCCCTGATATTAGCACTTTGATGCTCCATAATTACACGTTCATATTCAAGGTTAATCTTTCCGTTGGCAAGACCATCGAGACCGAGTTTAACCACATTATCCTGTGCATTCACAAATAATACAGCCACAACTAGGGTCAATAATAAACATAGCTTTTTCATAAATTTGAGTTATTAGGTTTACACTAAGTCATATAAACTCACAGTCAGATGCAAATATACAAAACAGGCATATATAAATTCTATAAAAAACAAAAGGCTGTCAAAAAATTCAACAGCCTTTTTTATGATAAGAAATTAATCTCTATTCAATCCCGGCAAAATGCTTCATAAACTGTACACGGGTAAAGGCAGCAGGATTTTCTGCTTTTGACATGCTCATACTGCCCACAAAATCATCGAGCTTTGTGTAACCATGCGATTGCATCCACTGCGAAAGTCGCTTATTGGCATTTTCAATCTCAACAAAACCTTTCTGATAGAGCACTGAAGCCATCTGCACAGCTTTGGCACCTGAAAGCAGCTGCTTTATCACTGCATCCCCATTATGAATACCGGTACTGGCGCAAAGGTCACACTGTACTCCGTCGGAGAGAATTCCAATCCAGCGCATCACATTATAAAACTCCTCTTCAGTACTGAAACGTCCACCGCCAATATGCTTAAGTCTTTCGATGTCAATATCAGGAGTAAAGAAGCGATTAAACATCACGATACCGTCCACCTCAGTCCAGGAGAGCTTTGTAACCCAATTCCCCATATCCGTAAAGTAACTTCCTATTTTCACGGCTACAGGAAGTTTGGTGCTGGCTTTCACTTTCTTGATTATATCAAGGTAGATCTGCTTGTATTCATCGCCGTTCATTTCAGTATCTGTTGGCAGGATGAAAACATTCAGCTCCAGTGCATCCGCTCCGGCATCTTCAATTTTCTTTGCAAAATCTACCCATTCAGAGGCTGAGTAGCAGTTAATACTTGCAATCACCGGGATTGTCAGTTCAGCTTTAGCCTTTTTTATCAGGTCAAGATACTCTCCCAGATGATGGTCGCGGGAGTAATTACTGATAAGATCGTATGCTTCGGCATAACCATATCCTGTAGCTGCCTCATTATCACGAATCTGTTTTTGCGATTCAAAATGGATCTGCTCTTCGAACAAGGATTTAAGTACCACAGCACCTGCTCCGTGAGATTCGATCTTCTTAAGGTTATCAATTGATTTTGTCAATCCACTGCTTCCTGCAATGATCGGGCTTTTCAGTGTCAGCCCCAGATATCGGGTTGTTAAATCGGTCATGTTTTGAAATGATTTTTTCTGATTGTAAAAATAGCAAAATGCCTCAATTAACCATCCTTACAGAGTGTCAATTTTTCACAACTTTTAGAGTTTGTTGATTTTCAACACCATATAATGTTATCATATATACTCCTGCAGGCATTACATTACCCTGAGCATCAGTTCCATTCCATTGCAAAGTGTACTCTCCTGCATTACGGTGTTGTTTTGCTTCTATTTGATACGCTCTGCCAAATAAATCTGTTGCGATAATTTCAATCCTGTCAGACTTCTCTATAGTAAAAGAAATCTCTGTGAAATCCATGAATGGATTAGGAGTTATTGAAGCATTTAGTCCTTCCGGAGAGAAATTATTGACTCCTGTACCTGTGGATTGTCCTCCCGAGAGGCACATCACTTCACCTTCGCGGCAACCCACAACCACTTCCCATGAAAGATCTGAAGTTACATCATCGGTAACCCACAGTGCATCTACAGGACCGGGCATTGACACAGACATCAGCTCTTCGCCGTCAACACCATTCATGTATACCACCTGATTATTTCCGAATAAGGTACCGGCAATGAGATCATGAATATTATCGCCGCTGATATCCGGAATCGGGGCTACATTCCAGCACTTGTCGGGAAGCCCGTAGGACCATATCACCTCAGCATCATAACCACTGAGAACCAGTGCATTGGTTTTACTGTGTGCTATTGTAAAGTCATTATATCCATCCTGATTCACATCGCCCATATCTTCAAATCGCAGAAGGATAGAACCATATACAGATCCATCGTTCAGCACTGCACCATCTACGGGATCGATATGGTAATAAGAACCCTGGAAATCGCCTGCAACAATTTCTTTAACTCCATCGCCGTTCACATCGGAGAGTTCAAGCAGCGCCCAAACACTGCTTCCATCGGTCTCCAAAGTCCAGAACTGAATTCCGTTTGTACCGTTAATACCATAAACATAACCCTGAGTTTCACCCGGGTCGGTGGCACCTGCAACGGCGTCAGGAATTCCGTCTCCGGTCATATCACCAACACCAATTACAGAGAAGACAGCACCGCCAAGATAGGAATGCCAGATCAATTCGCCGTTAGTAACATCCAGACACAGTACCCGCTTGGAGCCGGTGTTATCCTGATTGTTTCCTGTTGCGGCCAGCACATCCTTATGGCCATCGCCATTATAGTCCTGCGAAACATCAACCATATATACCCATCCTCCGTCACCAAAATTCTGAGTATCGTATTCCCATTCTGTAGCGCCTGTTTTCCCTGACATCGCTATCACCTTTCGGTTACCCCAGGCAGTACCAATAACAACATCCTGGTATCCGTCAGCATTCATATCATCAACAATCTGTAGCGAAGGCTGATCATACACATTGCCGTACTCTATCTCATGTTCCCAGATTACATCAGCCCATGGGCCGCTGTTGCCATTAAAACAACGCACATAATCATCTTCGGAACAAACAATTACGTCATTAACCCCATCACCGGTAACATCAG
>PKSY01000233.1 GCA_002869405.1 Marinilabiliales bacterium | reverse complement strand
TCACCTCCCCCAGCCACCCAAAACCATCAAAAAATTATAATATCCTCCCAATTTATAGCAATTCTAAATTATTCGATAAATCCCATCGCATTTATAATTATCCCCCCTCTTGTATCGATACACCTATTTAGAAAAAGTAAAAATTAACCCCGGCAGTAAACAAAAGTAATGTCAAACACATTATTATCAGTATCTTTAAGCGAACACTAACCAAAAAACCTTTTAGGGTTTATCATGGAAAAGAAAAAGAAGAATAACGATGAGAATTCCCGGCGGGAATTCCTGAAGAAGCTGGGTATCGTGGGATCCGGTGCCATGGCCGCCGGAACAGCACTGCTGGCAGGGCACCGCTTTGAAGCTCAAAAAGACAGATCCAAAAGCCGTATCATGCTGCTTGCCCACGATCGGAAACTGATGGAGGTGGATGAAGACGCTTTGCATGAAGTAACTCCTAAACCACTCTCGGAAGCTGAACTGCAAAAAAGAGGCAGAGAAGGTAACTCCGGAAAAAGATTCGTTTTTGTAGTGGATCTGGCAAAGTGCCGAAATGCAAGAAAATGTATGGATGCATGCCAGGCAGCACACCACCTGCGCCCCGAACAACACCATATTAACGTGCTGCAGATGAAGGACAGCCCGCAAACCGCTCACTATTTTATGCCTAAAATGTGCCAGCATTGCGATAATCCCCCCTGTGTAAGCGTTTGCCCCGTGGATGCCACTTTTAAACGTGCCGACGGCCCCGTTCTTATCGACAATGAACGATGTATTGGCTGCCGCTTCTGTATCGCTGCCTGCCCATATTCAGCAAGATCTTTCAACTGGAAAGAACCGCTTTATGAACAGGAAGACAAAGGGAAAGAGTATGATGTGGAATTGAATATCCCTCAGAAAAAAGGTACCATTACCAAATGCCTTATGAGTGCCGACCTTATCCGTGAAGGGGAACTTCCATATTGCGTATCAGCATGCCCCAACGGAGTATACTACTTTGGCGATGAGGTGGAAGATGCTGTAACCAACGGAACAACAAAAGAAACCGTTCGCCTCTCAGAACTACTTGAGAAAAACGGTGCATATCAATTGTTGCCGGAGCTTGGAACCAAACCAAGAGTCTACTATCTGCCACCGAAAAACAGACTCTTCCCGTTCCCCGATGAACTAAAGGATAACGATCATCATCTTCACCATATTTAACTCGCTGAATCATTATGGATCAAATCATCAATATAAAAGATAAAAAGGGTTGGTACAGCAAACTGCTGAATGACACCGCCCGCCCCATGGGTCTTACCGATAGCCACAAAATCTGGATGGGTGTCCTCGTCGCAGGGCTGGCAATTACGCTTTTCGCTTACTTCCTGCAGCTGCGCGACGGACTTATCGTGACCGGATTACGTGATTACGTCTCCTGGGGTATGTATATTGCCAACTTTGTCTTCTTCGTCGCTTGCTCCCTTGTCGGGATGTTTATAAGCGCTGTACTCGGTCTGGCCGGTGCCAAATGGATTACTCCCATCGCACGTTTGGCTGAGATTATCGCCGTCGCTTTTGCCATGGTTGCCGGACTGGTTATCATCAGCGATATGGGTCGACCCGACAGATTTATGTATCTCTTCTTTTACGGACGATTGCAGTCTCCGATTCTGTGGGACGTTACCGTGGTGACCACTTATGTCATTATCAGCCTTTTCCTTTACTTCATCCCCATGATTCCTGATCTGGCAATTTTCAGCAAATATAAAACCATGAATCCGCCGTTGCTTAACAAGGCATTTAAGATCCTGTCGCTTAACTGGATAGGTAGCAGCGAGCAGCAGGCATTAATAAAGCGATCTGTAAGAATTCTCCTTATTCTTATCGTTCCTGTAGCGCTTGCAATTCATACTGTTACTTCCTGGCTTTTCGCAGCAACACCGCGTATTGGCTGGGACAGCACTATCTTCGGTCCCTACTTCGTTACAGGAGCATTTGTTGCCGGAACAGCAGCACTTATTATCGGTATGTTCTTCTTCCGAAATAACTACAAACTTAAGGACCACATCACAGATATGCACTTCGATAAGATGGGAAAAGTGATGGTACTGGTATCACTGGTTTATCTCTATTTCAATATAAATGAATTCCTGGTGCCGGGATATAAACTTAAACTCCATGATGCGGTACATCTTCATGCCCTTTTTGCCGGAAAACATGCGCTTTTATTCTGGAGTGTTCAGCTTGGCGGTCTGATAATTCCCTTGGTGCTGATGATCTTCCGCAGATTCAGAAAGCCCCTTCCAATGCTGATTTTGTCTGTACTGATGCTCGTGGGCTCCTGGTTTAAGCGCTACCTGATTGTAATTCCAACTCAGGAGCACCCGCACCTCCCGATTCAGAATGTTCCGCATGAATATATCTTCTATAAACCAACACTGATTGAAACCGGGGTGACTTTGGCCAGCTTCCTGCTTGTAATAGTCATTATTACTATGTTGTCGAAATTTTTCCCACTGCTGCCGGTCTATGAGATGGCTCATGAAGCAGGAATAGAAAATCCGGAAGCATTGGCCGAAGAACTCGCCGCAGAAGAACAATCAAAAGCTAAAAATGAATAGGAGATGAGGACTATGATACATCATATGAAATATATTTTTGTTGGGTTAGGGCTTTTTCTTTTCACCGGAAATATTCTGGCTCAGAATGAATGGGTGGTGCCCGAAGATAAAGTCGGAAATGTGGCTCCCTTTGAGTTTACTGATGCAACCATCAAAACCGGAGAAAAATTATACAACACAAATTGTCAGAGTTGTCACGGGCAGCCGGGAAAGGAGAATTATATCGCTCTAAACCCGATCCCCGGTGATTTGGCATGGCCCGAAGTTCAGAGCCAGACTGATGGTGAGCTATTCTATAAATTCACAGAAGGACGCGGCGCAATGCCCTCCTTCAAAAATATCCTTTCTGCTGATGACAGATGGGCATTGGTAGCATATCTTAGAACTTACAAAGCTGATTATGTGCAGCCCTCAACAGAAATGGCAAAAGCTTTTTCAGGTGCTGCAGTGTTGCTTAACACGGTTTATGATGCTGCTCAACATACCTTAAAAGTTACTGCAAACGAAATGGGTGACGCCGGCGCTGCCGGAGATCCTGCTCCGGGCCTCGATCTGGCGCTCTTTGCTAAAAGATACTTCGGTGACCTGAAGCTCGATGAAGAAAAAACTACAGGACCCGACGGATCAGTTACGTTTATGATTCCCACTGACCTCCCCGGTGATACAGCAGGAATGTTGCACTGTTTTGTCAGAGTAGTAAACAATGACGACTATAGTAATGTTAAAGAAGAGATTACACTGACTACTGATCAAAAGGCCGACGATTATTCGCTGACTGAAAAGCGTGCAATGTGGGGAACCATGAAAAAAATCCCCATATGGCTCCTGGCAACTTATCTTGTTGTGGTGCTTGGCGTTTTCGGAACGCTTGCCTATATCGCGCTAATGGTCAGAAAAATTTATCTGGCAGGAAAACAAAACGATACTAACTAAACTCTAATAGCATGAAAAACGTCTCTTTAATCGGAAGAATCCTCTTTGCACTGCCCTTTGCAGTATTGGGATTGAATCACTACTTCATGGTGGATTACTATACCGGTATGCTTAGTTCTTTTATTCCCGGTGGTGTATACACTGTATTCCTTACGGGATTTATTATGATAGCGGCAGCAGTGTTTATTATCATAAAACGCTTTGTTAAAGAAGCAACACTGGCTTTGGCAGTTCTGCTTTGCCTCTATATCCTTACTATCCACATTCCTCATCTTTTTGATGCCCAAATTGAATTGCAGCAAGTGTTAATGCCAATGTTTAAGGATATCAGTCTGCTGGGTGGATCCCTGTTGATTATTAGCATGTGCGACGGGAATAAGAAAACGAAAAACGCCTAATACATATAATATGAGATACTTTCTTCTTATCATTCTGGGTTTTATTATGCTGGCATCTCCTGTCTCTTTTGCACAGGATTTTGACCCCGCAGAACCCGAGGTAGGTATTGTTGAACACCTTGATGACACGATACCGCTTCATCTCTCTTTTCTAAATGAAAATAATGAACCGGTAACTCTTGAACAGCTATTTGATAAGCCTGTCCTTCTCAATTTTGTCTATTTTGACTGCCCCGGTCTCTGTAATCCGCTGCTCGACGGAGTGCGTGAAGTTGTTGAGCAAACAGACCTGACGCTCGGAGAAGATTACAGAGTGATAACAATCAGTTTTGACGCAACAGACACACCCAACAAGGCACTGGTGAAGAAAGAAAACTTCGCCACAAAAGTTGGTGATGATAAAGGCGACGCCTGGACATACCTTACCACTGACACTGCTACCATCCTCAGAATTACTGATGCCCTGGGATTCAAATATAAAAAAGTAGGCGTTGACTTCCTGCACCCTTCGGCAATTATGATTCTCAGCCCGGAAGGAAAAATTACGCGTTACCTTTACGGTACCTATTTCCTTCCCTTCGACCTGAAAATGTCTGTTATTGAGGCTTCAAAAGGAATCAGCAGGCCAACAGTTAACAGGGTACTGGAATATTGCTTCAGCTACGACCCTGCAGGGCAATCATATAAGCTGCAAATCACCAAAGTTGTGGCTACTATTACGCTCATCTTTGCAGGATTACTGCTGCTGGTACTTTTCCTAAAACCCAAAAGAAAAAATAAAGCTTAATGTTATGGCTAAATTAGATACCCCGGCTCTCGAACAGAGCTTCCTGAATAATCATGGCAAAAACCCCATACGTGCATGGCTTTTTAGTACCGACCACAAGAGAATCGGTATTCTCTACCTTTTAAGTATAGGTTTTTTCTTTCTCGTTGGAGGGCTGCTTGGTGGTTTGATGCGCATAGAACTTATCGCCCCGGGAGAAACGATCATGGATCCTCAAACCTATAACGGTGTATTTACCGTTCACGGGCTTATTATGATTTTCCTTGTCGTGATTCCGGGATTATCAGCGGTGTTTGGAAACTTCTTTCTTCCAATACTTATTGGAGCCAGAGATGTGGCCTTTCCAAAACTGAACCTGCTCTCATGGTGGCTCTATATCTTCGGGGCTATTCTGGCCATCAGCTCTCAGTTTCTGGGCTCCGGAGCTCCGGATACCGGGTGGACTTTTTACGCCCCATACAGTACTGAAACGGGCAGCAATGTTGTGCTTGCAGTGTTCTCTGCCTTTGTCCTCGGATTTTCCTCCATCCTTACAGGCCTTAACTTTATCGTTACCGTACACCGTATGAGAGCGCCGGGAATGACCTGGTTTAAAATGCCTCTCTTCCCATGGTCGCTTTATGCTACGGCATGGATTCAGGTGCTCGCAACTCCTATCGTCGGAGTTACCTTTCTGATGATCGTTGCAGAACGACTTTTCCAGATTGGATTCTTCGATCCGTCGCTCGGTGGTGACCCGCTCCTTTATCAGCACCTCTTCTGGATATACAGCCATCCCGCAGTGTATATTATGATACTCCCTGCAATGGGTGTGGTGACTGAAATCATACCGACGTTTGCGAAAAAACATATCTTCGGATATAAAGCTATTGCACTCTCCAGTCTTGCCATTGCTGCGGTAGGCTATTTTGTCTGGGGGCACCATATGTACACCGCCGGAATGAGTGGTACTGCCCGCTGGTTCTTCAGCTTCCTGACTTTTATCGTAGCAGTGCCCAGTGCCATTAAAGTCTTTAACTGGGTCGCTACAATGCATAAGGGAAGTATTACCGTCAGAACTCCGTTCCTGTACACCCTGGCATTTATTTTCCTCTTTATGATCGGAGGACTTACAGGACTGTGGCTCGGCGCGCTGGCCACTAATGTTCACCTTCATGATACCGCTTTTGTGGTGGCGCATTTTCACTACATTATCTTTGGCGGGATGGGCTTTGCGTTCTTCGCAGGATTACACTACTGGTATCCGAAAATGTTTGGTAAGATGTATGATGAGAAACTTGCCAATGTGGCATTTGTAATCATCTTTATTGGGTTCAACCTTTTGTATTTCCCTTTATTTATAATTGGAATGCAGGGAATGCCACGACGCTATGCCGATTATCTTCCTGAATATACCGGAGGACACTTCTGGTCAACAATGGGTGCTATTGTGTTGATTACCGGCGCCTTACTGATGATCTATAACCTGATTATCAGAACCAGAAAAAAAGGTACCCCTGCCGAGATGAACCCCTGGGGAGGAAAATCTCTGGAGTGGACCCTGGAGTCGCCGCCTAAAGAGCACAACTTTGACGAAATACCGACTATTACAGAAAATCCTTATAACTACTAAAAAACTGCCTATGGCACATTCAAACCCGTTACTGGAACACAGAGATGATGAAGGCGCCAAGATAGGGATGTGGATCTTTATCTTTACGGAAATACTTCTATTCGGAGGCCTGTTTCTGGTGTATGCCGTCTTCAGAAATCAATACTCTGAAGATTTTCATACTGCCGCATTTGAGCTTAATGCCTTTGTCGGCACGCTCAACACCGTCATTCTTCTCTGTAGCAGTGCAACAGTTGCAATGTCAATTACCGCAGTGCTGAAAAAAGACCGAAAAACCGCCATGATTCTGCTCGGAATTACTCTCGTCCTTGCGCTTGTCTTTATGGTGAATAAATATTTTGAGTGGTCGCATAAGATTCATGAAGGAATTTATCCCGGCTCAGAACTGATGGCAGATCTGGAAAGAGGGGAGCTGCTCTTCTTCTCGCTCTATTACTTCATGACCGGATTGCATGCATTGCATATCCTTATCGGTATGACTATCCTTACTGTGATACTTTTTAAAGTCAGAAACGGAAGTGTGAACGATGATAAAATCGTGCTTTTGGAAAACGGAGGGCTATACTGGCATCTCGTCGACCTGATATGGATTTTCCTCTTCCCATTGTTGTATCTTATAACCTGATTTTGCCATGGACGATAAAAACAAAAAACATATAACGAGTTATCAAACCTACGGAATTGTGCTGGTCGGCCTTTTAATCCTGACTTTCATCTCCGTTGGAGTTACATGGATTGAGCTGGGACCCCTTACAGTTACTGTGGCTTTGCTTGTGGCATCTGTAAAGGTATTTATTGTGCTTACCTATTTCATGCATTTAAAATACGACAGCCTCTTTATTAAGCTCATGGTGGCAGGGATTTTTATCCTCTTTGCCGTCATTATTGTGATAACATTTTTAGATTACTGGTTTAGATAATATAACAACGTATACTATGTATCCTATTACACCCGGTGTTTCAAATCTCGCAGAAGGAGTCGATAAGACTTTTATGATTCTTTTCGCGATCTCCTTATTCTTTCTGATAGGGATTACCATTGTAATGTTATGGTTCGTTTACAAGTACCATAAAAAACGTCACCCCGTACCTTCCAAGAGTAAAGGTAATAATACACTCGAGGTGATCTGGATTGTATTCCCTACCATCATCGTACTCATTCTGTTTTATTACGGTTGGATTGGATTTAAACCCATGAGGGACGTCCCGGAAGGTGCACGTGAAGTAAAAGTGATAGGATATATGTGGGACTGGGACTTTGAGTATGAAAACGGAAAACGCTCCAAAGACCTCTATCTCGCAAAAGATGAACCGGTTAAGCTTAATATGGTCTCGCTTGATGTTATACATAGTCTCTATATTCCTGCCTTCAGAGTGAAAGAGGATGTGGTTCCCGGACAGACAAACTTCATGTGGTTTATCCCGTCGCAGGTTGGACAGTATGAGGTGCTTTGTGCGGAATACTGCGGATTACGGCACTCTTTTATGGATGCAAAGGCCTATGTAATGGAGCCGGAAGAGTTTCAAAGCTGGCTTGCTGATTTCGATCCGGAGGAAACTGAGCACAAGGGATTGATAATCGTAAGAAATAATGCATGTACAGGTTGTCACAGCCTCGATGGCTCAAAACTCGTGGGCAGCACTTTTAAAGGCTTGTATAATGCCGACAGAAATGTGACTGAAGACGGGAAGCAGATTACGGTAAAAGCAGATGATGAATACCTGTTGGAATCTATCTATGAGCCTAATCGTAAACTTGTTGAAGGATATCCGGCGAATGTTATGCAATCGTATCGCAAAATAATTACTGATGAGGATGTGATGCATATTATCGACTGGCTGAAGAGTGAGGAGATGAGGTAACATGATCAGAGATCTTGCGAGTCTTTTCAAACTGCGGCTCTCTCTTGCCGTGGCATTTACCGGTGTGGCAGGTGTTTTCCTTGGCGGGAATAACGCGCTTACATGGCTTTGGGTGCTCCTTGGCGTTTTTCTCCTCTCCTGCGGTGCTGCAGGACTGAATCACGTGCAGGAACGCGACAGTGATGCCCTGATGAAGCGAACCGCTACACGCCCTGTGGCCTCAGGCAGAATTGTCCCTGAAATCGCACTGCTTTTATCTCTGTTGGTGATTCTGGCAGGCCTGATTCTGTTAATCCTTACCACAAATAATCTTACCATGCTGCTCGGTGCTTTTAATGTGCTGTGGTATAATGTTGTATATACTCCCTTGAAACGAAAGAGTGCACTTGCATTTTTCCCGGGAGCGCTGTGCGGAGCAATACCCCCGCTTATGGGTTTTGCCGCCACCGGAAGCCTCTGGAATCCTGCAATCATTACTTTTGCACTCTTTATTTTCCTGTGGCAGATTCCTCACTTCTGGCTTGTGGCCCTGAAATATGGTGAGGAATATCAAAATGCCGGAATTCCTCCAATTACTGATCTCTTTTCAGTGAAAATCCTTAAACCATTAATTGTAATCTGGATGTTGGCTACCATTGTTTTGAGCCAATTGCTGTGGCTTTTTTACCTCCCGGCAACTCCGGTATTCTACGGTGCATTTATTTCCGTCGGGCTTATTGCTGTGGTGGTTGTAATTTCCGGACTCTTCAGAGGCGAAATACGGTATACTCCGGTTTTTATCGCCATAAACAGTTTTATGCTGTTTATCACTGTAGCGGTTGTAGTGATGTACTGGTAAAATGAAAGACTTTTATAAGACTGTCAGAACAATGGATATTCGAAAACTGAAAATCAAAAAGCTTTCTCCCGAAGGAGTGAAAACCTTAGTGCAGTGGGCTGCCGAAGAGGGATGGAACCCCGGGCCCCATGATGCAGAAGTTTTTTATGCTACTGACCAGGACGGGTTTTACGGCTATTTTATGGATGATGAATTAATTGCCGGAGGAGCAATTGTTTCCTATGCAGGTAAATTCGGTTTTATGGGCCTTT
This sequence comes from Marinilabiliales bacterium, assembly GCA_002869405.1. Lineage (GTDB taxonomy): Bacteria > Bacteroidota > Bacteroidia > Bacteroidales > BM520 > BM520. The sequence goes on along the minus strand of PKSY01000233.1, from coordinate 7,984 downwards.
TCATTGTGAAACCTCAATACCGGTCACTGGGGATAGGACGACAACTCTGGTACCAACGTCGTGATATGCTGCTCAAACGGTTAGATCCTGATGCTGCAATTGGTATGGACGGCGTAGTGGCAATGCAGCCCTTTTACGAAAAAGGCGGATTTACTATCGCTTTCAGGGACATGAGATACAGTAGAGCAGGAGAGAAGTTTGAGGTAAACCATAGTATATCAACCATAACAAATGATGATATTCCTGAGATTATCGATTATGATACGAAGTGTTTTGGCGTTGAAAGAGCACAGTTTCTTATTCCCTGGCTTCAGCTTCCGGAATCAAAAACATTTAAATATGTTGAAAATGGCGGGATAAAAGGGTTTGCCATTACCCGCAAGGCAATGGAGGGTCATAAGATTTGTCCTCTGTTTGCTGATAATGCCATTATTGCTGAAGAACTTTACCGCGCATGCCTGAATGCCTTTCCCGGCGAGTCCGTTTTTCTTGACATCCCGGAAGTGAATAAGGAGGCCGTAGCTTTGACTGAAAAGTATAATGCAAGATATGTTTTTGAGTGTGCAAGGATGTATTATGGCACTCCTCCGGAGACGGATATAAACAACGTTTTTGGAATTACTACTTTTGAGTTGGGGTAAATCGGTTCTGTAACTCTGCGCCTTCCCGCCTTTGCGGTTAATATGCCCGGATACCTTGTCTGATTTTTGATTTCATGGGTCATATTTCATCACTTTCTGTATTAACCATTAAACGTGCATCATTTTGTGTTGCACTTTAGTGAAACTAATGCTATTTTTGTGATGGAGAATGATTCAAAATATCGGAAGGTGGTATTTTACAAAGACTATTTTAATAAGTTCTTTATAAATCAGCCAAACGATATTAAGAAGAGAATAATCAGGATTTTTGATCTTATTGAAGACCAAAAGATTATTCCGGAAAAACTGTTGAAACATATAAGAGGATCAAAAGGTTTATATGAAATTCGGATTATTACAGGTAGAAAAAGTATTAGGGTTTTCTGTTTTTTTGATAAAGGAAAGTTAATAATTCTGGCAAACGCATTTGTTAAGAAATCTAAGAAAACTCCATATAGAGAAATTGAAAAAGCAATGCGGATTAAAAAGGAGTATGAAAATGGAATCAGATAACTTAAAAACGCTGGCTGAATTTAAAGATGAACATCTGGGGAAACCTGGAACTCCCAATCGCGACCAGTATGAAGAAGAATATGCAGCTTTCAAATTGGGTTTCCTGCTGCGTGAAGCACGCCTTGAAAAAGGAATGACCCAGGAAGAACTGGCCCAAAAAGTCGGTACCTCCAAATCCTATATCTCTAAGATTGAAAACAATCTTAAAGAGGTACGATTCTCAACACTTCAGAAAATTGTACACAGAGGACTTGGAGGTGAACTGGATCTTAAGATTATCCTATAAATATACTGCCACTCTGCGCCTCCCCGCCTTTGCGGTAGAAAATCCTAATCCAAATAGCTCGCCACTGCATTCACCCGTGAAGATGCATGACTTTTCAATGAGCTTACCGCATCATCAAAAGCATTGTCATAGTTGATGAATGTGCAGCCATTGCGCTCATCGTAAGCATAGTCGCGTAGCAGGTAGTAATACTCGTCGTATAATGATACCATCTTTTCGGTGGTGAAAACGTCAGTGATGAAAGCCTCCAGATACTCTTCATAGATTGCCTTGTATTCATCCTGCGAGATAATGTAACTGATCAACGGCCACTGACTGTTAACCTCTGACATGCTCAGGCTGACTGCACCTCCGTTATTCCCGTTCTGGAACGCCTCATTATTATCCCATGGCATCCAAGTCAATAAACCGTCATCCGGATTATTATACAGGTAATAGTTGTGTGTCATAATACCATACGTATCCCAATTCTGAATGGTGTTATTCACTGCCAGGTACTTCAGGAAGTGATTGACATTAAAAATTCCCTCCAGCGCTGCTTTCCAACTTTCTGTATTATTGGTGCGATCCGTGCTGTTGATGATCTCGTACAGTGATTCCACATCAGAGTAGTCGGCTACATCCAGATTAGTCTTCAGCTCCATCTCATCTTCATCATACTGTCCATTGGCAAATGTTGCCGCATCACCATCGGGTTTGTAAAGATTACCACTTCCATCGTTAAACTGAGAGCTTAAAACCGTATCATCAGGCTCCTCCACAATGGTGTACAAACCGTAGTATTCCGGGCCGGAACCATTATCGATATACAGCGCGCAAAAAGAAGTCCGGGCACAGGGAATTCCATACTCACGAAACAAATCTGAAGCTACCTTCTCACGCATCAGGCCTTTATCATTAAAATTATTTTTAAGACTCAACTGTTTAAAACCATAAAAACGCTGGTCGGTAATTGCCGTGTGCTCATTTTCAAACTCATCGAAGTCGAGTTTGAAAGGCAGCTTGTCATTCCCGGAGCTGTAGGTCGACTGGAGACTGGAGTTGCCTTTGTACCGGATTCCCACATGATTCCATTCCAGATCATTAAACTCTACCGTGCATTCCACCCATATGGGATCTGAAGAGAACGAAGATAATCCTCCTCCGCCAGGACCACCGCCACCCCAGTTACTGCCAAGCAGATCTTTCAGGTCATCCTGCATTGCTTCCCAGTTATCACTGCTTATCGTAATATCAATTCTTAAAACCTCATCATCAGGAAATACTACCTCATAATCCGGATCTGTAACTATTCCGTGGGTTGCTGCACTCCAGTCGGGGTTCTCGCTGGTATCGGCTTCGGTACTTGTGAGCAGATCATCCTTGCGACATGAGCCAAGGATTAGCATCAGTGCAAGCAGGAATACCGAAACGGTTTTTATATCTTTTTTTATCGCTTTCACAGGCTGTTAGAATTTGATTTTGTAACTCACATTAAAAATGTGCTTATTGGTATATTCCTGCAGGTAGTAATCAAGTTTATAAGCCACTCCCACATAGTTGTTTTTCATTATTTTATAATCAGCACCTAAGGCATATCTCATCTTATATAGACTATTTGTAGTGAGATCCTGAAAGGCTTCAGCCTCCGCAAAAGGTGTGATTTTACACTTGCGGATGTTGTAATCAACCGAAGCTTTATATCGTATAAATTGTTTATCAGATATCTCATCATCAGCGTAGTTGGTATATCGTATTAACAGATTTGGCTTAAACCTTTCAATCTTATGCTGAAATTCCAATCCGAGGGCATAGCGGTTGAAATATTCTGTAGTCTTTCCATCACGTGGATTAACAATGAAGCGATATGCCGCAGATACAGACATAAAATCCAACACCTTGTATTCGGCCATTCCCTCAATATGGTATTTGTCCAGGCTGAACGACTCGTCAAAGCGCAGCTCCGGATTTAGTGAGAGCTTGAGGTTTTTTATGGGTTTGAACGATGCTTTAAACTCAATACGCTGCTGCATCTCATTATTCACCACTACCTCATCCTGTGCCAGGGCTCCACCTGAAATTGTCAGAATTGCCATCACCGGAAACAATATCTTTAAAATGTTTTTTTTCATCTCTTCTCCTCCTTAATTCATATTGATATCGCTCTTGCTATTCACATCAAAGAATAATTCTATCTGAGCCACATCTTTCATAAAATCAATCTTTTTCACTTCATATCTTTTTATCACAATGCCTGTTCTCTGGTGCAGATCTTCCATCAACTCCTCTTTCTTCATCACATTGATATTCTCTATCTTTTCATAGATAAGCTTTACGGAACCCTCTTGTTTCAGCATGAGCCTTTTTTCGAGGAAGTAGAGGCCAAAAATGATTACCGCATTGGTAAACAATAGTTCGCTATAGCTGATTTTTTTACTTGCCAGGGCATTGATAACAGAAATACCGATGACAATGAATAAGTACGTCATCTCTTTAATGGGAATCTGGCTGGTTCTGTATCTTATGATTCCAAAGATGGCAAACAGACCCAGAGCAAATCCCAGCTCCAGTTTCACATTATTCAGGAGGAAACAAAGAAGGAACACGATGCTTCCGATAGCCAGATAACTAAAATAGAAATCCTTTCGGCGGCTGTTTTTAGCATATATGAAGTGCACTACCACAAAGGTTATGAGTAATGTCAGGGTAAAACGCAGGATTAATTCGGTGAAATCCCATGTATCAATTAATTTAATACCCAAAAAACGGTGGGTATCTTCCCATGCCAGTGATTCGATATTTTCCTCTACAGCTGCAAGGACCTGGGTTGTCTTTGCTCCGATAATTGCCAGGATATTCATAAGCTTTGTGTTAAAGTATTAATACTATGATCCTCATGGATCGTTTTTTCCAGTATGCGAAGCTTCTGCTTCAGCCTGTTTCTTTTTAGTGATGGGTCGGTGAGTGCTCTCCCGATACAGTATTTGCTGAATCCTGAAGCGTGAATATGTTGTGCCTTTAAGGCATCTGCCAATGATGATGCTTCGGTTTTTCGCTCTGATTTGATTTCCACAATAACCAGGTTTTCAACGTTTTGCTCATTAAAGCCTGCTTTAAACTGAAGATTTAAATCTATGGTACAACGCTCTTTGAAGTTTTTGTTTACCAGTGTGATGCGTGAAAATGAATTGGATAGCACTGGTTCCAGACTTTCTGCATCATAAGGAGTATGTGTATTTAAAAAAGAGACCTCACCCTCTTTGAACTCTTCGTATAATTCATCGGTAGTGATGCGGCTCTTCAACGTTTTCCCTTTGTTGGTTTTAAACTTAACCTCTAAAAAACTGAGACCTGAAACAAGATACTTCCTGCGACGAACCTTATACCTGTTGAGCCTGCCATTATGGTGCTCCAGATACATTTTGTCGCTTCCGGTATCATAATATACTGTGGAGTAAGGCAGCAGGCTTTTCTCATCAATTTCAAGAATGTAATAATCTTCTCTTATGGATTTCAGTATTCCGGGAAGCCTCTCCTGATGAAACCAGAATTTGGTGTCTGTGCGGTTCATCAGCTTCACACGATTCATGTTTTCCAAACCTATTGGCATAAATAATCGTGCTACTTCTGATATCTCTTTTGATTTATACATACCACTGCTCTCCTTTGCTGCTTTAGTCTTTCGAATATTCAAAAGTATGGTGGCATGACCCCTGATGAAAATGAAATCAATGGTTTCGGCCTTTTTATCTATAAAATGGCTCTTTTTTAATGCCTGTCTTTTTTAAGGAATTAAAATCAAAGCGTTATATTTATGTTAATTACTATGATGGTAGGATTCTTTGGGTTTCCGATTCATTGATGAAATCATCCGTTTCGTTGATTATTGTTTTTGAAAATACGTCACAGAGCTATTTTTGGGGCTAAAAGTATCTACGAAGTTTAAAATGTCACTTATGAAGAAATTTATCTTACTTGCAGCAATGATCATCATTTTTCTAACGGGAAACAGCCAGAATTTCTACGACATCAACACCATTAATACTATAGAAATTGTGTTTGAAGAATCAAACTGGGATTACCTTTTGGATCAACTTTATGCAGCCGGAAATAATGAACGGCTGATGGGATCTGTTACCATCAACGGACTTGCTTTTGATAGTGTGGGAATTAGGTATAAGGGCAACAGTACTTATAATCCCAATCAGGTGAAGAACCCCTTTAATATAAAATTGGATTATATTATTGATGATCAGAAGCTTGATGGATATGGTACCTTGAAGTTAGCAAATTGTTATAAGGATCCATCCATGATTCGTGAGGTTTTGGGATATGAGATAGCCAGAAATTATTTCCCTGCAAGCCTTGCCAATTATGCCAATGTATATGTAAATGGTAATCATCTGGGACTATATACCAGTGATCAGGATGTGGATAAACTCTTTATGCGCACTAATTTTGGTGGAGATGACGGAGCGCGCATTAAAGGGGAATCTGAAGGACCAACGGGTAGTGTATGGGACTATTTCGGTCAGGACTCCGCAAGTTATGAAGCCTACTATAAATTGGAATCTGATTTTGGATGGGCAGAATTAATTGATTTTCTTGATGTGCTCAATAATGATGAGGATAATGTTGAAGAGGTGCTGAATGTTGATCGACACCTCTGGTTTATTGCCTGGTCCAATCTCTTTGTCAATCTCGACGGTCCCATCAACAATCCACAGAATTATTATATCTATAAAGATCACAATGGACAGATGAACCCTATCCCCTGGGATTTGAATGAGTGCTTTGGCGGTTTCAGTATGCACCAGACACTGGGTAACCTCAATACCTATCAGCTGCAGCAGATGAGCCCATATGCCAATGAAAATGCAAGTAACTTCCCGATTATCAGTAATATTCTGTCCAACAATACCTACAGGAAAATGTATGTGGCGCACATGAAGACTATCATTGAGGAGTTTATTTCCAATGGCTATTATGAAACCAGAGCGGAGGAAGTTCAGGGCATAATCGATGCTGATGTACAGGCCGATAACAATAAGTTCTATACCTATAATGATTTTATTAATAACCTGAATAACACGGTAAATGGCGGTGGACCTCACGGTGGAATGAGTGTTATTGGGATTACTCAGCTTATGGACGCCCGTGCTGATTATCTCCTGGGCCTGGCAGATTTCGCTGCACAGCAACCGGAGTTGTCGCAAGTGACCATCACCCCGGAAGAGCCTGCTCCAAATAGTGAGATTACTGTAACGGTAAACTCTGGTTATGCCGATCAGGTATTTTTGAAATTCAGAGAAGGCTATATTGCTCCCTTTGAAACGATGGAGATGTTTGATGATGGTGCTCATAACGACGGTGCTGCCGGAGATGGCACCTTTGGAGCGGTTTTTAATTTGGGAAGTGCCGGAATGCAGTATTACTTTTATGCTGAAAATGCCGATGCCGGAACTTTCCTTCCACAAAGAGCCGCTAATGAATTTTTTTCACTCGCGGTTGCCTTTTCCGGAAGCCTGGTGATTAATGAATTCCTTGCTGATAATGAAACTATAATCGCCGATCAGGATGGTGAGTACGACGACTGGATTGAAATATTCAACAACGATTCTCAGGCCATAAACCTTGGTGGCTATTACCTTAGCGACGATCCTGCAGCACCGGATGCATGGATATTTCCCGATACAATCATTGAAGCAGGTGGTTATGTGGTTGTCTGGGCCGATAAAGATGAAGAACAGGAGGGGCTACATGCAGATATTAAACTTTCAAAAGAGGGCGAGGCTGTGATTCTCTCCAATGCAAACCTGGAAGTTATTGATATGATTGAATTTGGGATTCAGCAAACTGATATCTCTACGGGAAGATATGAAAACGGAACAGGAGACTTTATTTTTATGACACCTACCTTCGGAGCAGAAAATCTGAACGGTATTGTTGGAATAAATGATTCCTATTCAAATATAACCGACATTAATGTGATGCCGAATCCCTTCTCTGATAAACTCACCGTTGTAGTTGATTTGGTTGAAGCATCCACTGTGTCGATGCATATGCACAGTGTCGCGGGCCAAACCATCAGAATGGAAGAATGCACCTATCCCTCCGGAAGAAACAGCATAACCCTTGATACTTCATCATTAAGCAAAGGAGTATGGATACTTTCCGTGCGGTGTAATGACTCTGTGATGACGAGAAAGGTGGTTCGGTTGTAGTTCTGTTGACTCAACGGTGCTCTTTTTCCTTTCTGTTTTTAAAAAGTTATTGTAGGATGTTTTATGTATTATTTTGAGCGCTCCGGAGAGCGCGGATGGCTTTGCCATCCCGGGGATCACTGCGTCTGGGAAAAGATTGGCGGCGTAGAATGAAGCCGGGAATCCCGGAGGGATGGCCTCTGTGTAGGACGAGACGATGCCATGAAACAGGAGCGGTGAAGCGGTGGCACTCTATTGAAGCGTGTGGCACAGTTTGGACCGAAATTGCCACCAATAATGATGAAACTAAAAAAAGGAGGGAGTTTTTTTCAATTTGATTGCATCATGAGTAGAAAACCTTT
>PKSY01000273.1 GCA_002869405.1 Marinilabiliales bacterium | reverse complement strand
TACCGTTTTGTACTGATCCTTCCCATCAAAGCATATTTGATCTGAAATCTGCTGTGCTGAGTATCCTGTAATAAACCCTGACCTCCGTGTGTAGGAGGAGTATGGATTCCGGTACTGAGAAAAAGTTTCATTGAAAAACAGACAGAGTGCCATGAGCACCAAAAGTTTGGTGAGTGCTCTGCTGTTCACAACTATTGTTTTCTTTCCAATAATCATCCTTTTGCTAAGATAGTTAATTATCTCTTTTCTATCCTTGTATTTAGATGGTATGCTCCTTGAAATTTAGTACCTAAGCGCAACAATATTGAATTGTTTCAGTCTTTTTCATACTTTTACCTCGCGCGCCGGATCAGTAACTTTAATAAAATGAAAAAAAACATAATCTTATCACTGTTGGTGATCTGCACGTTCTCTCTGAGTGCGCAAATCATTTCCTGGGACGAATTTTATAATTTCAGAAATCAATCTGCAATTTGGGGCGGAGCAGACTTTATTCCCAATTCACCTTATGGTCATGGAGATAAAAAAGGATTGCCGGCAAAAGTTGATAATTCTGAAAATATCTTTTTGCCTCCTGTTTTGAATCAGGGTAATACTCCGTCGTGCCAGCAATATTCGGGTGTAGGATATGCGCTAAACTATGAGATGAATCATATAAACGGTACTTCGGGATATGACAGCTTGAACTACATGCCTCCGGAGTTTACCTATCAGCTTCTTCTGGATGGTTATGCCTGGAATGGAATCTCTATGTTTTCAAGCCTGAATATTGCAAAGTATATAGGTCATCCTTTCTGGCCTGATTTTATGCTATACGGAGATACTTTGCACCGAAAATGGATGAGTGGATACGACAAATGGTACCGCGCCATGCACAACAGAATTCATGAGTTTTATCGGTTTGATATCAGTACCACTGAGGGTCAGGAAAAACTTAAACACTGGCTTTGGAATCACAATGGCACTTCGCAGTATGGCGGTGTAGCACTCTTCAATGCCAATAGTCCTTGGAACAGATACTTTCTTCCTCCTGAATCTGATGAGGCAGGAAAGAATGTTGTTATCAGCTGGGCCGGAAACGCCACTCACGGAATGACCATTGTTGGATATAATGACTCAATCTGCTACGACTATAATGACGATGGATTATATACCACAGACATTGACATTAATGATGACGGAATTATTGATATCCGGGATTCTGAATACGGAGCGTTTAAAGTTGTTAATAGTTATGGTATAGACTGGGCAGACAGTGGGTATTTCTACTCCATGTATGCGGCTATGGCGTCAGAATATCCTTATGGTGGTGTATGGAATCATGAGGCTGTTATTCTGGATATGAAAGAGAATTATACCCCGCTTTTGACAGCCCGCTATAAAATTAAATCCACACACCGCGGTACCTTAAAATATACCGTGGGGTTTGCAACAGATCCCAATATGAACCACCCTGAGTACGTGCTCGATTTACCGGTATTCCGATATCAGGGAGGACCTTTTCCCATGCAGGGATATAGCTATGAAGGTGATGATGTTTTTGAAGGTGGCTTCGACCTGACGCCATTTTTATCCTGGCTTCCCGATTCAGGCACAGGAAAATTCTTCCTGATCATTAACAGTGTGGATAATGCGTTTGACAACAACGGCGAAATCCTTGAGTTCGAAATCATTGATTATCGTAATAATTTAAACTTTATTTCTGATGAAACTCCTTTGCCAATTGTCCATAACAGAATGAATATTGCCGGTGTTGAGGTTTCTGCTGAAGCTCAGGGTCCTGAAATAATTGCCGATGATCACTATACGATTTCCGGAAAAGAGGAGATACAACTGCAGGCAGAAGACGGTACACCACCATACACTTTTTGCCTGAACACTTCGTACTCTGTGAACTATTCTGATAAGGATTTTCCGGAGATTTCAGGTGATGAAATTACCGATCCGAATCATATTCCTGTGGAGCTGCCTTTCGATTTTCCTTTTTACGACAGCTTATACCGGAATATTACAGTTAGTCCTGCCGGGCATATTATGTTTGGTGAAAAATATCACCCCTGGCCATATTGCGTAAATCCTGATCAGGCATTCAGACATGCCAGGATGCTCTCGGTTTTTATGGCGCCCTGGTATCTGTATAATCAACAGGGTGACGGTATCTATGCTGACATCTCAGATCAAAAAGCTACTTTTTTCTGGGTCAGTAAAGCTGAGTATTCAGAGTTAAATTTTGATATTCTGGCATCCATAACTCTTTTTCCTGATGGAAAGGTTGAGTTACAATATGGCGGTGATAAGCCTCCTGTGGGCGCATCTTTTGTCGCAGGTGTATCAGCCGGTGATAACAACCGCTTTACCTATGCTTTTTTGGAAAACCATAATTTCGCAAGCTTATATTATGAGAATGTCCCTCAAGGAATATCTGTTGGCAGCGACGGTTTAATCTCTTTTTCTGATATTTCTGATGGAATAATTTGTAATCTTCCCGTTAAGGTTGGAGATATGAACGGTCTCACAGATGAAAAGACCATATCCTTAAGCAACAGCTTCGGAGCAAAAGTGAAATTCCACTCCGAAAATGCTGACTACATCATTGCCGGTGAGCCGGCGTTTGGTGACCTGATTATATATCCCGGAAGTTTTACCGGTGACATAAATACAACAATCAATTCTTCATCAGAATATATATATGATCTTACTCCCGGTGATATTTTTTCTGTTGAAGGTAACCAACCAATAATCCTTGAAAATTATTTCTC
>PKSY01000025.1 GCA_002869405.1 Marinilabiliales bacterium | reverse complement strand
TAATTCACTATTTAAATCATTTTTTTTATGAATACAAATAAAAAAACTTATAAAGCAGGTGGAACCATTACCCTGAACAGAAATCGTGGTTATGTTTATGTGTGCTATAATTACCAACGAAAAAAGTTGAAACGCACTACTGATGTTAAAGCCCTGGACAGCGAATGGGATAATGATAAGAGGTGTTTGAAACCGGATGCCAATAATTATTTTGAGCGGTCTGCAAAAATCATACGGACCAGAAATGCCATGGCGAAAGCTGTGAAGGATCTATTAAATATCGGTCTTGAGCCTGATTTAAAAAAGGTAAGAGTATGTTTTGATCTTAACATGAATATTCATGCAGACAGCAAAGGGATGGATGATTTTTGGAAGAACATTAGCGATTTTACGAGAAATGAAAAGCGGGGTGCTTCAAAGGCGTATAAAAATAAGATTAAAAATTGGTCAAAAAGTCTGTTGCAATTTGAGAGCAGTGGCTTTGGTATTAAATGGTCGAAAACTTACATAAGCAAGTATCAGCATGATAAGTATATGACTTTTTTGGGGAGTGAGTTGAATCTGGCTGATAATACAGTACGTGGCTATAATAAGTTGTTGAAATGCTTTCTTAGGAAATATTATCCAGAACATTATTGGGCAAGATATATAAAAACGCTCGATATTCAGCCCAAACCTGTAGCCTTGACAGAAGAGGAGTTAATGAGGTTACTTTTTCTCAATGTTGATGATAAGTGGAAAGAGGTGCATACAGTTTTCTGCATGCTTTGCCTTACCGGAATGGAGTTTAAAGATTTGAAAAATTACAAGCAGTGGGAATCTGTTGATCGTTATTTTTCTTATTCACGTAACCGAACCGGAATACTTGCGAGAGTACCTGCAGGTGATATTCTAAAATCGTTTATCAATAAATTGTTGCTTTGTGGTATTAATCATACCCCCTCATACTATTGTAGGCTAATAAAAATCCTATTTCAGGAGTATGATTTTTCCAGAAATGTGACATACTTTGAATATAGAAATCGTAAAGCACATAAAATCACAAAGAGTCTGTCAGAAATGGTTTGCATGAGTACGGGACACCGCACTTTTACTCAGATATTGTTCGATAAGGGTTTTTCCCTGGAAGAAGTTAAATCCATGACAGGAATTGTGTCTGACGAGTGCTTAAATCCATATCGGCTACCTGCATCAGCGTAAAAATAATTTCATATTGTTTGAGCCTTTGTTAATAAATATTTTTTGACTGTGGCATTTATTAAGCGGTACAATTTTGTTTTTGTTTTTTATTATTACATTTACATTCAAATACTTGTAAATCAGGCTTTTAAAGAATTTAATTCGGCTGTTAATGCTTTTTACCGAATAATATTCGATAAACCTATTTGAATCAAAAAATAATAAGATATGAAAACACAAAATCGCATCGCTAATCAGAATTTTAAAAATACCCTTGATTTATTTCTTGGAATTAAATCTGATGAAGTGCAGCACAGCACATTTCAAAAATATCAGACCTGGAAAAAGACCCTTTTGGAGTATGAAGGGTCTTTACCCGGGTTTTTCTGGACAGAGGAGACATTAAATTGTAAGCATCTTCTGGGGTACGAGGAATTTTTAAAATATATTAAGCACCTGAAACCGAATACTGTTTCCAAGTATAACAAATGCTTCATCACTTTTCTGTCTGAAATGTACCCAAAGGTTGATACATCGTGTTTGGCAATTTCTCAGGTCGCCAGAAAGCCGGTATCAATCACAGAGGATGAATTAGAGCATTTAATTCATCTAAGCTTGAAAAAGAGTGATGCAGAAGTCAGGGATATATTTGTAATGCTCTGTCTGACCGGAATGGAGTATAAGGATTTTTTGGCGTATAATTGGCAAAATATTTCTGACGTCATTGAGTATAATACGAATCGCCGGAATAGAAAAGCAATTGTTCCGCTGGATAAACGGATGTTACCAATTATTGATCGGTATAACGGTCAGTTTACAAAGTACAGCGAACCATATTTAAACCGAAAGTTAAAGGCGATTTTTCGTGCCAATGGTTATAACCGTTTGGTATCGGAACATACGGATAAAGAGCCGTATGCACCGCTTCATGATAAGATTACGCTGGGGATAGGTCGGCATACTTTTATACAGCATGTTATTAATAATAGAGCTACGCTTTGGGATATCATGCACATGACCGGTGTTCATGACATTGAAAAGTTATCGCGGTATGATTATCCGAAGTTTGATTATGCAACATTTAGTCTTATAAAGCCATGATGCTTTGTGACTTCCTGATTAAAAATGGAGTGGCAGTTACCAGATGTTTAATTTGTTTTTTTAAGATCTTTGTAATGAAATCACCTAAACTTCAACGCAATGAAAATTAAACTCTACAGTTTGAAAGCTGGAAAAGCTGAGCTCTCTCAAGAAATAACCGTCAAAAAAGGGAGAATAACTGATCCTTCTCAAATACAGATCGCTATTGCTTCATATCAGGATCTCTGTAATTCAAAATCCCTGATAGAGTATACATATGATATAGGGCTAATCCCTTTGTCCTATGAAAAAATAAACACAATAATGGATTATCAGTTTTTATTAGAAGAAAGAAAAGATCGCAAGGATGCGCAAGTCGCCTACGCAAGATTAAACTTCCTGCAAAGAATACGGTTTAGTACCCAATTTAATAATTGCTGGCTGCAAAAGAATGAAAATGTGATGTGGCTGATTAATATTGCAGTTGCTGCTCTGGCGGTTAT
>PKSY01000022.1 GCA_002869405.1 Marinilabiliales bacterium | reverse complement strand
TTGAAGAGTTTAACATTGACGGATATCGTTTCGACCTTTCAAAGGGTTTTACTCAAACCAATACGCTGGGAAATACAAACCTTTGGGGACAGTATGATGCTTCCCGAATCGCCATATGGAACGACTACGATGAATTTATTCATTCTGTGGATGAAGATGCCTATGTTATTCTTGAGCATTTTGCAGATAACAACGAAGAGCGAGAGCTTTCCAATAATAATATGATGCTGTGGGGGAACCTGAATCATAATTATTGCGAAGCATCAATGGGTTGGAATTCTAACAGTGATTTTAGCTGGATTGACTATCAGGACAGAGGATGGAGTAACCCGTATCTGGTGGGTTATATGGAAAGCCACGATGAGGAACGTCAGGTGTTTAAAAATGTTACCTATGGAAATAGTAACGGAAGTTATAATATTCAGGACTCCGCCATTGCAGTTGACCGTATGAAACTGACTTCCACTTTCTTTATACCAATTGCTGGTCCGAAAATGATCTGGATGTTTGGTGAGCTGGGATATGATTATTCAATAGATTTTAACGGTCGTACCGGAATAAAACCTACACGATGGGATTATTACGATGACTGGCGCAGAAGATTTGTCTATAATAACTATAGCGCTCTGATTAACCTGAAGAATGATTATAAGCACATTTTTAATCAGCCGGATTATGACCTGAATGTTGCAGGAGCCGTGAAAACTATCCTGATAAATCATTCTGAAATGAATGTCTTTATCGTCGGAAATTTTGATGTGATTGATCAAAGCACTTCCCTTAATTTTCAGCATACAGGAATGTGGTATGACTTTATGACCGGCGATTCCATTAACGTTGAATCAATGCCATATGATCTTGACATTGAGGCCGGAGAATACCGCTTGTATACAGATGTTAAAATTGATTCACCGTTGATTCAGGGTATTGAAGACGAGGTGAACAATAGTGGCGTTTCTTTGAATGTATATCCTAATCCTGTGTCTGAAAATATTAACCTTGATTTATATCTTAAAGATAATAGTGACATTGAAATTGGAATAGTTGATATGCAGGGTAAAGAGGTGGTTGTTATTCCTGAGCAGACTTTGCCCGGAGGAATGCACTCAATGTCATGGAGCGTTGATACATTGGGCTTATCTTCAGGATTACATTTCGTAATTGTGAAAAACGGGAACTACAACTCCATGAAGAAAATCATTATTCGTTAAGGCTGAAAATAACATTAATGTGCCTTTATGGATGAAAGTTCCGGGTTAATTTCCGGTATTCATCACTGTAATCATTGTTTGATTTCCTCACAATAAAGGTGCTTTCGATGACCTGATTCTTACTTGAAGAAAACTTTATAATAACCCGGTTGGACTCCCTGCCGGGTTTTGGTTTTATGAAGATCTTCTTTTCCGGGAACATGCTTTCCGCGATAAATGCCTGTTCAAAGCGATCCATTGCATCGGTAGGGATGATACATGTGAATTCACCATTATCAGTTGATAATCTCCTTGCGTGTTTTGCCAAATCCCCGGGCGAAAGTGTGTCGTTATGCCTTGCCAGATTACGTTCATTCCTGTGGCTCTTCATTGAATCTGAGAAAAACGGCGGGTTGGAAACAATATGATCAAATTTTCCTTCGGATGAAAACTCCTGAACCGATGTTTGTGCTACCGACATTCGTTCCGCCCACTTTGAATGCAGGAAATTATGATTTGCCTCGACAACACTCGGGGGATGTATGTCAATTGCTGTAATTATTGCCCTTGAACGCTGTGCAAGCATCAATGATATAATTCCGGATCCGCAACCTACCTCCAGGATGTTTTTTGAGAATTCTACTTCTGCGAAAGCACCAAGAAGAATGGCATCTGTGCCGATCTTCATGCTGCTTTTTGAATGGTTAAGAGAAAATTGCTGAAATACGAACTCGGACATGGTTATTCGTTTACTTCAAGTAATCCATCCGGAAGATTAAGCACCATAATCTCTTTATCTTCATCTATATCAACAATAAAGTCTTCATGCACCGGGATTAATATCTCTTTTTCGCCTTTGTGAATCACAAACAAATCCTGCCCGGGGTTTTCGATTACATCAGAAATTTTTCCAACCACTGTTTTATCAGAGTTTAAAATTGTCCAGCCGATAATTGAATGATAGGAGAGGATAGTATCTTCAGACTCGTTGATGTCTGCCAGACTTAAGTAGAGATCCTTGCCAACAAACCCCGAAGCCTCTTCCACACTGTCAACAAATTCAAATTTCAAACGAACGGTACTATGTGTTCCTGAGAGGAACTCTACAGGGTAAGGTACCAGCTCGCCCGGGCCCTGATCCACATGAAGAAATCCAATGTCATCAGAAAACTCAGGTATTTTGCTGTTAAGATGCGCTGTAAGGTTGCCGTCATTGCCGGTTGTCCGCCCTATCTTGCCGATGAGAATACAATCTTCTTTGTGCATGGAGTTGTTTTTTGCAAAAATAGTAAAAGGTTTTTTTAGGCTGAATAATATATTTGGATAGATTTTTTTACCGCTAAGGCGCAAAGGTCGACGCAAAGCTTAACTGCCTGGTGTTGTTAAAGTTGCTAAGCATCCATGCGAGCTTCACGGATTATTTTTTATGGATCTGATTAAAGGTTGAGAGGTGTCTGCTTTTTGCAAGATGCTAAGCAACCGGGTCCTCTTTTTCTGCGAAGCAGGAATCCCGGAAGTTTTCGGGACTCCGTGTATTCTAAGTTAAAACCAAATTTTTATCGAACCAATTTCACAAAAAGTTCGTCC
>PKSY01000038.1 GCA_002869405.1 Marinilabiliales bacterium | reverse complement strand
GTACTTATCCAGTCACGCAATCTGTCCTGCTTGGGACTGTAATGGTCAGTAACAAGCGAGTAAACCTTCCAGCAATCTGCCTTTTCCCATTTCTGGTCGGTGTTGATTACAATGCGGATTGCAAACAGATCAAAAACCTCTTCGAATGGAACGCCCTTGTTTTTCATCTTTTTCCAGATAGAGAACACAGACTTGGTGCGTGCTTTGATTTCATAATCAAAACTTTGCAGTGCCAAATCTTTCTTTATCGGATAGATGAATTTCAGAATAAAACGCTTTCGATCCTGCTCTGTTTCCTGGAGCTTCCGGGTAATGGTTTCGTAAATTTCAGGTTCAGTATACTTCAGAGAAAGATCTTCAAGTTCACTTTTTATAAGATACAAACCCAGCCGATGAGCAAGCGGAGCATAGAGGAACAATGTTTCAGAAGCAATCTTCAACTGCTTATTCCGAGGCATCGACTCCAGTGTGCGCATGTTATGGGTGCGGTCGGCCAGTTTAATAAGAATCACTCTCACATCAGCGGAGAGCGTCAAAAGCATCTTTTTGAAATTCTCAGCCTGAATAGAAGCATTCTCTTTATTAAGATTTATGGAAGCTATTTTCGTCAGACCGTCAATTATCTGTGCGACTTTCTGCCCGAATTCATTCTCAATATCCTCGAGCGTGTAATCCGTGTCTTCAACCACATCGTGTAATAATGCACAGATAATGGCAGTTTTTCCCAGGCCGATTTCAGCGGCACATATCCGGGCAACTTCCAGCGGATGGTAGATGTATGGCTCTCCGGATTTACGGCGAACACCCTTATGTGCATCCACTGCAAATTCAAATGCTTTGCGCACCAACGGATGGTCTTCCTCTTTACGATCAGATTTCCAGGCTCTTAACAGCCTTCTGTATCGTAATAAAATCTCTTTCTTTTCTGCTTCTTCGTTTATCTGGTACATCCGCTGCTATTGGTTTTACATAAACAAAAGTAATGATTTGGCAGGATAATGACAACAGCCCGACGGCTCTCCTATTAAAAAACCATAAAAATAAAAATCTCTCATTGAAAGTTTGTACTTTTGAACAAATCAGTAACAGCAGCAGGAAGAATGAAACTCAGAACCCTGATAATTTTTCTGTGGATGCTCTTTTCAGGAGTGTCAGTTTTTGCCACACACCAGCGTGCCGGAGAAATACTTTACAGGCATATTGACGGGCTCACCTATGAGGTTATTGTGATAACATACACCTATTCTGAAAGCCCTGCCGACCGTTGTGAACTTGAAATTCTCTGGGGCGATGGGAACACGGGAATTCTGCCAAGGATTAATGGCGATGCAGGCATCACTCCGGGAGGAATATTCTGCGAACATACCGGCGAGATGGTCGACGACCTGATCAGAAAGAATGTTTATTCGGCAAGACACACCTATGCTTCTGCAGGTGATTACACCATCTCTGTAGAGGATCCAAACAGAAACTACGGAGTAATTAATATCCCCAATTCTGTAAATATTCCGCTGTATATCGATACAAGGCTTTTAATAAATCCGTTTGTCGGCATCAATAATTCACCTGAACTGCTACTCCCACCTATAGATAAAGGTTGTGTGGAACATCCCTTTATCCATAACCCGGGAGCCTGGGATCCTGATGGCGACAGTCTCTCCTACGAGCTTGTAGCATGTCGTGGTGCCGGCGGTCTGGAAATCCCCGGATATACCCTGCCCGAAGCCTCAGAATCCATAACCATCAATGAAATTACCGGCGATATCGTATGGGAGTCTCCCGTGATGCAGGGTGAATACAACATCGCCTTTCTGATTAAGGAATATCGAAACGGCCAGCTTATCGGCCATGTCACCAGGGATATGCAGATTATTATCTCTGCCTGTGATAACGAAGCTCCAACAATCAACACTATCACTGATACATGTATTATGGCCGGAGATGTACTCATCTTTACGGTCTCAGCCTCCGATGTGGATAATGATAACATCCTGCTTACGGGAACAGGTGGCCCTATGCTGGTTGACGACAGTCCTGCCACTTTTCCTGAGACTGAAGGCCTCGGTTTTGTTGCCTCCGAATTCCGCTGGAACACCAATTGCTCACACGTACAAAAGTCTGACTGGCAGATGTTCTTTAAAGCCACAGATGACAGTGAGCCCATTAACCTTTCGGATATAAAAACTGTGAATATAAAAGTTGTTGCTCCTCCACCCGAACTATTCAATATCACTCCCGTTGGCAACAGCATCACCATTGAGTGGCTTCCGTATGAATGTGACAATGCCATTACACTTGATGTGTATCGCCGTCCGGGAAGTTATAACTGGGAGCCGGGGCCATGTGACGCAGGTCTGCCATCTGAATCAGGATATGTAAAAGTTGCAGAAGTGCCCGCAAACAATGTTTCACTCTTTACGGATGATGACAACGGTGCAGGACTGGTTCACGGTATCAACTACTGCTATCGGTTGGTGGCTGTATTTGCCGATGGCGCAGAAAGCTATGCATCCAATGAACTTTGTACCGCACTGAAAAAAGATATGCCCGTAATCACTCATGCTACAGTGGAATCCACATCTGCTACAGCAGGAGAAACACAGGTCATGTGGTCGATGCCTACGGAGATTGATTATGAAATCACCCCGGGACCATTCCGATATAATGTTTTCCGTTTTAGCTCAGAAAACCCTGATCCTGTGCTCATCGAAACATATACCAACCTGGAAGACACGATTTTCACTGACACTGACCTCAACACTCAGACTGTTCAATATGAGTATTACATTGAGTTTCTGAATGAAACTCCGGGCAATGAATTTATTATTGGAAATACAAAGAGCGCGCAAACACCGTTCCTGAGTATTGAGAGTTCGGACAGCCGCCTTCTGCTCTCCTGGAGTGCAGAGGTACCATGGGTAAACACCAAAACTGATATTTTCAGATACAATGAAGCGACCTCACTCTGGGACAGCCTTACAACAGTTACTTCCTCCGGCTATACAGACACTGCGCTTATAAATGAGCAGGAATACTGTTACTACATCCGCACACGGGGATCTTATTCAACGCCGGGAATCACTACTCCCCTGCTCAACCTATCACAGGAGGCCTGTGGAGTTCCCGAGGACAATATTCCTCCATGCCCGGTTACACTTTTTATAAATACTAACTGTGATATACCCGAAAACAGGCTGCGATGGACAAACCCTGAGCATGAGTGCGGAACACAAACCAGCTCCTACACCATTTACGCAGCCCCGGATCAACTGAACGATTTTTTTCCGCTCGACTCTTTACAACACCCTGAAGACACAACCTACACGCACGCCTTTGATGGTGCCATTACAGGCTGTTACTTTGTGGTGGCAGTGGATGAAAAGGGAAACCGCAGCGAGCCTTCAAACATAGTTTGTATACCACACGATACCTGTTCGGTGTATAAACTACCCAATGTTTTTACCCCTAACGGCGACGGATATAATGATTTCCTCACTCCATTCCCCTACACATCAGTAGAACGTGTTGATGCGGAGATTTTGAATCGCTGGGGACAGGTTGTTTTTCGTACCGATGACCCGAATCTGAACTGGGATGGCAGAAATCAGTCTACCAGTAAAGAGTGTGCTACAGGCGTATATTTCTATGTAATCGACCTGCATGAGATCACCCTGCAGGGTGTTATTCAAAGAACTATTTCAGGGCAGGTGCATTTGTTGAGGGAGTAGAAGGTGCTTGAGCGTAGCCGAAAGCACTGGCGCACAAAAAAGACCCGTCAGGTTTTTGAAACCTGACGGGTCTGTATATGTATCGTATCGACGATGCATACATCGTCGCAACAGAATTTATGCAAACATCATGTCTGCAAGATCAACAACGCGGCAGGAGTAACCCCACTCATTGTCGTACCATGACATCACCTTCACGGTTTTGCCCATTACCATTGTGCTGAGTGCATCAAAGATTGATGAGTGCTCGTTGTGGATGATATCTACAGAAACGATAGGATCTTCTGTGTACTCAAGGATTCCTTTCATCGGACCTTCAGCAGCGGCTTTCATAGCAGCGTTGATCTCTTCTTTAGTAGCTTCACGCTTGAGGTTTACAGTAAGGTCAACGAGTGATCCTGTTGGAGTTGGTACACGTACTGCACCACCATCGAGTTTACCCTTCAGCTCAGGAATTACAATACCTACAGCTTTGGCAGCTCCGGTAGTGGTTGGAATCTGACTGACTGCGCAGGAGCGTGCACGGCGAAGGTCGCTGTGAGGAGCATCAAGAATCTGCTGGTCGTTAGTATATGCGTGGATGGTAGTCATGAAACCATTCTCGATACCGAAAGTATCCTGGAGAACTTTTGCAACCGGAGCGAGACAGTTTGTAGTACAGGAAGCGTTTGAAACAGTTTCATCTTCCGGACGAAGGTCTGCATCATTCACACCAAGTACGATAGTACGGTCGATCTGGTCTTTTGCAGGAACAGTAAGAATAACCTTCTTGGCACCATTCTTAAGGTGATCGCCGTAACCGCCTTTAGCAGATTCCTTTGCACGGAAAACACCGGTTGATTCAATCACTACGTCAGGATCAACACCCCATTTGATGTTGATTGGTGCGCGTTCTGCATGAACAGGAACCAGTGTACCATTTACGATAATTCCTTCATCATTGTAGTCAATAGTACCATTGAAGCGGCCCTGAGTACTGTCGTACTTCAGCAGGTGTGCCAGTGTTTTATTATCTGTAAGGTCGTTAATACCGATTACCTCCATGTTATCACGCTCGAGCGCAATTTTAAAAACGTTACGTCCGATACGTCCGAATCCGTTAATCGCAATTTTAATCTTTGTCATAATTATTTCTTTAAATAGGTTTTTAACTGCTGTACATGCTATGTAAAAGCATAACCCGCAAACGAATCATATGTTTACTACAATTTCATTTTGTGAGACAAAGATGGTGATTTTATTTATTCATTTATAAGGTTTTAGACAAAAAAGATATGCAAACGTTTTCGATGTTAATATACACATAACAATCCCTTATGAGGATAAAGAAACTAATGAAAACAAATTAAAATATTCTATCTTTGCACAAGCATGAAAAACATTAGGAATTTCTGTATTATCGCCCATATAGACCATGGGAAGAGTACGTTGGCAGATCGTCTATTGGAGTTAACCAATACGATCAGTATGAGAGAGTTACAGGCGCAGACCCTTGATAATATGGACCTGGAGCGTGAGCGTGGTATCACTATAAAGAGCCATGCCATCCAGATGAACCATGTTTTTAATGGAGAGAAATATACGCTGAACCTTATTGATACACCCGGTCACGTTGACTTCAGCTATGAAGTTTCGCGATCCATTGCAGCCTGTGAAGGGGCACTGTTAATAGTTGATTCCACACAGGGCATTCAGGCGCAAACCATATCCAACCTTTACCAGGCTATAGATCACGACCTGGAGATCATCCCGGTAATGAATAAAATAGATATGGATAATGCAATGCCTGAAATGGTGGAAGATCAGATTATTGACCTCCTTGGAGTAGACAAGGAAGATATTATCCGTACGAGTGCAAAAACAGGTGAAGGCGTTGCAGATGTATTAACAGCCATCATTGAACGCATTCCTGCTCCAAAGGGTAATCCTGATGAACCATTGCAGGCACTTATTTTCGACTCTGTTTTTAATTCCTTCCGGGGCATTATCGCCTACTTCCGAATAATGAACGGTACCATTAAAAAAGGTGACAGAGTTAAATTTGTGAACACAGGAAAAGCATATGATGCGGATGAAATAGGAGTACTGAAATTAAAGCAGCATCCATTGAATGAGCTCAGTGCCGGGAATGTTGGATATATTATTTCAGGCATCAAAAGCGCAAAAGAGGTTAAAGTAGGCGATACTATTACACACACCGACCGCCCCTGCGAAAAAGCCATTGATGGTTTTGAAAATGTGAAACCAATGGTTTTCGCCGGAGTATATCCTGTTGATGCTGATGAATATGAGGAGCTCAGAAATTCTCTGGAAAAGCTTCAGCTCAACGATGCATCACTGTTTTTCGAACCAGAATCTTCTGCAGCGCTGGGCTTTGGTTTCCGGTGTGGCTTTCTGGGCCTTTTGCACATGGAGATTATTCAGGAGCGTCTCGACAGAGAGTTCGACATGGATGTGATTACCACTGTGCCGAACGTAAGTTATAAGGCTTATACCACCAGCGGGGAGGTGCTTGAAGTGCACAACCCAAGCGGTTTACCCGATGCCAATCACCTCGACCATATTGAAGAGCCCTACATCCGTGCACAGATAATTTCTCAGGCTGAGTTTGTAGGTCCTGTTATGAAATTGTGTATTGATAAGCGCGGCACGCTCACGAATCAGGTTTATCTTACCGACGACCGTGTGGAGATTACCTTCTCCATGCCTCTTGGCGAGATCGTTTTCGACTTCTACGACCGACTGAAAAGCATATCAAAAGGTTATGCTTCTTTCGACTACTACGTCACTGATTACAAACCTGCAAAGCTTATCAGGCTCGATATTCTGCTTAACGGTGAGATGGTTGATGCCTTATCAGCGCTGATCCACTTTGATCATGCCTATACTTTTGGCAAAAAAATCTGCCTGAAATTAAAAGAGCTTATCCCACGACAACAATTCGACATTGCTATACAAGCTGCCATTGGTGCTAAAATTATTGCGCGTGAAACCGTTAAGGCGGTAAGAAAAGATGTTACAGCCAAATGTTATGGCGGTGACATCACCAGAAAGCGCAAACTGCTTGAGAAACAGAAAAAAGGTAAAAAGAGAATGCGTCAGGTAGGTAACGTGGAAGTTCCCCAGAGTGCATTCCTTGCGGTGCTAAAAATGGACTAACTTTTTTTTCTTCGCTTTGTTGTAACTTTTTGAAACGGTGCTCCGTCACTTTACCGGAATCGAAAATACTATGACAACACTGCAATACAATACTTGTGTTAATGATTACTCTGATGCGATTTTCCGATTTATCGTTAAACACATCCGTGATGACAACAAGGCTCAGGATATTGTGCAGGAAGCGTTCACAAGGTTATGGGAAAAAGTAAGTGACGTACAGGCCGAAAAGGCAAAATCATATCTGTTTACCACTGCTTATCATTTTATGATTGACAATATCAGAAAAGATAAGAAACAGGTAGTAACAGACCTGACACCGGAAATGACGGAGAGAGCACACAACGATTACAGCGACTTAAACGTCATCCTCCACGAAGCACTTCTAAAACTTCCCGAGATTCAAAAAACCGTAATCATGCTGAGAGACTATGAGGGTTACTCCTACCAGGAGATCGGTGAGATTACAAATCTGAATGAATCGCAAGTTAAAGTATATATTTTCAGAGCCCGTAAAACATTAAGAAATTACATTGGGAAACTAGAAAACGTAATATAATGAATATCAACAGAAATAATTATGAGGCATGGCTGCTGGATCTTTTCGAGGGAAATCTTTCCTCTGAAGAGAAAGCTGCTGTGATGTTATTTCTGGATAATAATCCCGAGCTGAAAGAGGACTTTGAAGATTTTGAAATCCATACGCTTCCACAGGACGATATCTCTTTATCTGCGAAAGCAAAAGGAAAATTAAAAAGACCTTACATAAACCCTGTAGGAAATATTAACAGCTCCAATTATGATGACTTCTTCATTGCATTTCATGAAGGAACACTACGTGATGATGAAATAGAGATGTTGAATGATTTCATTGAGGAGAATCCGGATTTTAAACCGGAATTTGAATTATTCGGAGCCATAAAACTTACTCCCGAGGAACACATCAAATTTCCAAATAAGAGTTTGTTGAAAAAACGTTCGGTAATTCCATTGTACAGCCGGATTGGCGTAATTACATCGGTAGCTGCTGCTTCTATAGCGCTATTATTGATATTCAAGCCCTTCACAAGTCCGACTGTTACCAACGACAATATCTCCATGCTTCAAACCCGTCAGTTTGTGCTGCAATCAGAAGCACCGGAACTTTCCATGCGATCAACAACTCCCACGATTTTACACTATGAAGATGCTGAACCTGAAGCACTTTTGGAGGCACCCGGAAGCACAATCCCTCCTACTGCCACACACGAAGTATCGTATATGAGTAAACTTCGTCCTGTGGAAGTTCACAGCATACAGGAAAGAACACTCATACCTCCTGCAAATGAGTACACTCAGCTAATGGCGTATATGAAAATGCGTGAAGAGATGGCTCAGAATGGCGAGAATCCGCAGGAAGAGACTACCCGCTCAGGGTCATTATTTGGAAAAGTGATTCATGGTTTATCGCAGGATCTCGGAGACTCAAAAAAGAAATTCTCATTCCTGAATGTACTGGAATATGGAGTAACTCAATACCACAAACTCACAAACAACCCTGTTACAGTTGAGAAAGAGGTTACCACAGAGGGTAAGACCAGTGCCTACAGCGTCTCCACAGAAAATTTCGGGATTTCACACCGTAAGCCAAACGAGAAGCTATAATCAGGAAAACATGATGTCGTAAAGCCTTCCGATGCGCTGCTTAAGCTCATCCAGAGAAACATAGTTGTTTCCCCGAAATACTTCCTTTCCATCAAAAAAGAATATGAATACCGGACTGGAATAAACTCCATAATCAGCGCTCAATCGCTGATTTTTGACAGCATTGTAATAGAATTGTTCTACTTCCGGGAATGCCTGTTCCACAAGATTATAGATTTTTGGCTTTAATGCTACACAAGGAGCACAACTATCGTTGTAAAAATATAGCATCGCGGCAGGATACTCCTTCACCATCTCAGGTGTTACGATAGTTTTACTGTCAGGGACTTCTGTCATTCTTTACCTTTTATAATATTCACGGCATCAACAAAAGGTACTGTTGATTGTTCACCGGAAACCATATCTTTCAGTGTTACCTGACTGGAGTTTATTTCATCCTCACCTGCAAGAATCACAAAAGGAATCTGCTTATTATTGGCGTAGGTCATTTGCTTTTTCATTTTGGCAGAAGACGGATAGATTTCTGAGTTTATGCCTGCTTCCCTTGCTTTTGATAGTAAGGGAAGACAATAGGCTTCTTCTTTTTCACCAAAATTTATAAATAACAACTGAGTCGAAACTCCGCGAAGATCGGGGAAAAGCCCTGCTTCATCCATTACATCATAGATTCGGTCGGCACCAAATGATATTCCTACACCGCTGGTATCAGGCATACCGAAAATTCCTGTGAGGTTATCGTAACGACCGCCGCCACAAATCGACCCCATACTCACATTGTTGGCCTTCACCTCGATAATTGCACCGGTATAATAATTTAGTCCACGAGCCAATGTAAGGTCAAGTTCTGTATTTACTTCACTCTTCAATGTCTCCAGATAAGTAAAGATTTTTTCAGTCTCTTCAATACCCTTCATTCCAGTGCCGGAATCCATTAAAATCTTTTTCAGGGTTTCCAGTTTGGCATAATTCTCACCTTCCAGCAGGATAATTGGTTGCAGTGTTGCGATAGCATCTTCCGGAATTCCTTTTACCGCCAACTCCTTATTAACATTCTCGAGTCCTATTTTATCAAGCTTGTCAATTGCTACGGTAATGTCGATGATTTTCTCGGCCTGACCAATAACTTCAGCTATTCCGGAAAGGATTTTCCGATTGTTAAGCTTCACAGTGACCGGAATATTCAGGCGACCAAAAACCTCTCCGATAATCTGAATGAGTTCCACCTCGTTAAGCAGGGAATCACTTCCCACCACATCGGCGTCACACTGATAAAACTCACGGTATCGGCCTTTCTGAGGTCTGTCGGCTCTCCATACCGGTTGTATCTGATAGCGTTTAAAAGGAAAAGTAATCTCATTACGATACTGTACAACATACCTTGCCAAAGGCACAGTAAGGTCATACCGTAATCCTTTTTCCGACAGCTGAGTTGATAATGCGATACTATTTTTCTCCTGCAGCACCTCCTGAGGGATTTTTCGCATAAAATCTCCTGAATTCAGCACCTTAAAGAGCAATTTATCCCCTTCTTCACCATACTTACCCAATAAGGTCTGCAGTGTTTCCATTGCCGGAGTTTCCAACGGCATATACCCGTAGCGAGCATAAACTGAGCGGATTGTATCAAATATGTAGTTTCTTTTCACCATAATTTCCGGTGAAAAATCACGAGTTCCCTTAGGAATAGATGGTTTTTGTGAAGCCATATAACAAATTATTTTTTATGTGAAGAAAGCATAATCTCCGAGAGCTGAAGTGCAGTCTCTTCCCAGCTAAAATTACGGTGTACAAAGTTATACCCATTTTCAGCAATTGATTTAGCTTTTTCAGTATCCGTTAAAAGAGTAATAATATGCCCTGCAATTGCTTTGGCATTATCACTTACAAGGATTTCGATATTTTCTTTTGCTCCCAGAGCACTGTTGGCGAGGTCGGTAGTCACACAGGGTTTTTTCATTGCCATAGCCTCAAGGAGCTTATTTTGCAAGCCGGTTCCTATGCGCATAGGAGCTACAAATACTTTTGACCGGGAGTAGCAATCACGAATATCATCCACCCATCCGGTGACAATGACATCTTTACCTTCCAGGTTTTGTACTCTGGCATGCGGATTAGCTCCCGCAAGCATAATCCTGACTCCGGGAATAACTTTCTTTAATAGAGGAAGAATCTCATTGGCCAGAAATTCTGAAGCATCAATATTGGGAGGATATCCCATATTACCGATAAAAACCACATCCACATCTGTAGGTTCATCTACAGGGGAGAAGTAATTATAGTCAACTCCATTGGGGACCACATGAATCCGGTCGCGCTTTTTACAAGGCATTAAGTTCCTGTCGGGCAGAGAAATTATGGTATGATTGTCAAACTGTTCAAAAACGCGCTGCTCATACTTTAGTAAGCGACGGTATTCAAGTGCCATAACGGGTTTCATCAAAAGCGGGCTGGCCTTCTTACGTCGCAACATATTCACCGACATCACATCCTGATAATCGACTGTGGAAGGAATTTGTATATCCTCGGCCAGGCCTGCAACTCTTATAAGCTGGCAGTATAGATGATCAGGCTGCTCTCTTTTCACCAAAGAAATAAGCTCTCTTTTTGCTCCTTTGCTATAGAAAAGGCCTGTTTGGAGAGGTTTACCGGAAAAGAATGCTTTTACAACATTCCATGCTTTAGTTGTATAATTTGTTTGATATAAAGTGATGCTTTTACAGTAAGCAGAGAGTTTCTCTTCTGCCTCACGGTTGTCGCTTCTGTCAGTTAAGGCAAAAAGATGTATCTCGTGTTCCTCAGAAAGGCATCGAAGCTGATGAAAGGCGCGCAATTTATCGCCCTTTTCAACCGGCCATGGAACTCTGGATAAAAGCATTAACAATTTCATACCTGTGCCTTACTGATTTGCGCAAATGTACAAAATTACCATGGATGCCCTTTAACCACAGGTAATAAATTATACTACTTAATGAGGCTTTGGTAAAAATCAACGAGTTTTGATGTCACAACACGGTTATCATATTTCTCCCTGATTGTTTTTCTGGCATTATTTCCGATAGAATCACAGAACGCTTTATCGGCGGTAAGCTTCTTTATAGCCTCTACAAATTCTTCTGAATTATCAGCAATAAAAATATCTTTCCCTGCTGAATAGTCAATTCCTTCAGCACCAATGGTTGTGCTGATAATAGCCTTGCCTTCCTTCATCCCTTCAATGATTTTTATTCTGATACCACTACCGGAGAGAAGTGGTACAATCATTATTGCTTTGGAATGCAGGAAACGTTTTGCACTATCAACTTCACCCACATTAATTACATTGGGGTCATTTCTATTAAGAAGCCACTCGGGCATATGTCTTCCTGCAAGATAAAATTTCAGGTCCGGAAAAGCGCTATGCACCCCGGGCCATACTTCATCGAGGAACCATCTGATACCATCGCTGTTTGGGATCCAGTTCATAGAACCCAGGTGAAAAAGAGAAGGGAATTCACACTCTGCCTCAGCATCAGCATCAAAAGTTGAAGTAATTCCAAAAGGAATATCTGCTACAGGCAACTGTGGGTTATGCTTCCTGAAAAAATCTCCATCAGTAGAAGTTATGGCTGCTATACCATCTACTTTTGAAAGCACTTCAAGCTCATATTTTTTAAGGGTTCGTGCCAGATGCCGGGTATAAAACCTTTTCAGCGGGTTACGGGCAGATCCGGCAATTCGCTCCCATATAAGGTGTTCAATATTGTGCGCCCTGAGAACTATGGCAGCATCCGAATATTTACGGATTATATCTATATAAGGTGTAGTATGCAACATCTCAAGGTTCACCACATCGAATGTATTTTCCTTTAGGATGTTGATAATTTGCCGTTCCATCTTTGGGCAAATGAACCGCTGTATATTATAACTTTTAGATGAGAAAAGGTTCAAAAATGCGTGTACAGGATTTGGCTTTAGTTTAAGATAAGCAGTTTCAAAGTCTGTTTTTTTTCGGTACTCTATCGGAATACTATCTGTATCAACCGAATATTTATCTGAGTTTACTGCCAGCACTTTCACCTGATGACCTGCATCCAGAAGACCTTCAATAATAGCATTCATGGCAATTGACCCGCCCTCATTGGCTGGCCATGGAGACTTATTGCATATGGTAAATATTCGCATCAGTCTTTTCGCTTTTTTTGTCGAACAAAAATTCCCCTCACCCGGCTCAGCGCCTTGCCCCATGATTCGGCATCCAGAAGCTGGGAGTCAGTTGTGGCTTTTCGTGTCAGGAAAACACCTAAAGGCATCGTCACAAAACTCGCAACCCACATTCCAAAAAACGGAGTCCATCCGCCATCGGTGGCATATTTCTGCCCGGTGGTAGTTATAATATGGTATATCACAAAAAACAGCACTGAAATAACCAATGGTGTACCCAGCCCGCCTTTCCGGATTATAGCGCCCAACGGAGCTCCGATAAAAAACAGTACCAGACAGGCAAATGAAAGTGTAAACTTTCTGTGCCATTCAATTCTGTGCTTTCGAATTGTTGTATGACGGTTATCAATTCTGTCGATCCTGTATCCGATATTCTTTTTGCCTTTTCGGGCCACATCCAATGCCTGATCTAAAATAAATGCCTGCTCCTGTGAAGAGAAATTATCAAGAATTTCAGGCTCGGTAAAACGATTATAAATTGCTGTATCCGATTCTTTTATTGTGTCCAGACGATTCAGAAAATAGAACCTTGTAATCCCCGATACCACAAAATCCTGCTTTGTTTCATCCAAAAGAAGATGCAAGGAATCATCAGCAAACTCAAGCTGCTTCAGGTTTAACATTTTATAGTTTTTTCTGAAAAGGTCTTCATTGGTTCTGTTAAGCGTAAATTCCGATAAATCAAATCGGATAACCTCCTTTTCAAACTCCATTCTCCGGAATGGTTCATCAGGTTTCTTCTTTCTGTCAGAAGATTCATCATAATTAACACCATGAAAGAGCGTAAATACAAGGTAATTATCATTTTTTGAAACAGACATATACCCTGAGTCAGCGACAGTTAAAGTGGGGGGTGAATTAACCTCCGTATGATCATATATCATCACATTACGAATGGTCTTTTCATCTTTTTCCTTTTTTGCCACCCGTATAACATATCCGTCAATACCGTCGTAATATACTCCCTCTTCAATATTTAATGCCAGCTTCTGTTTTCTGACATCATAAAGAATCGACTGAAATTTCAGGTTAGCCACAGGGAGGATATTGTTTGAAAAGAAGAAGGCAGCCCCTGAAATCACCATAGTTGCAATGATAAGAGGTTGCATAATTCGGCGTAAAGAGATTCCGGAAGCCTTTAATGCCACCAATTCATATCGTTCACCAAGGTTCCCGAAAGTCATAAGCGAAGCGAGCAGAATTGCCATTGGCAGCGCCAGAGGAACAAAAGTTGCTGAAGCATAAAAGAGTAACTCAGCCACAACATACCATTCAAGACCTTTACCTACGAGATCATCCACATACTTCCACAAAAACTGCATCAACAGTATAAATACTGCGATGAAAAAGGTCATTGCCAGCGGTCCGATATAGGATCTGAGTATAAAAAGATCTGTTTTCTTCATTCGTATCAACTGCAAATATACGTGTAAAGTAGCCAAATATTACATTGAGTAAACAGAAAACGCTTAAACCCACACCATAATTGTTATGAATCAAAAAAGTAAAAAGCCCCCTTGTTTATACGAATTTTATAAATAGATTTGCGCTTCAGAAAACAAGTGGAAAAACAGCGCAGAGTATCATTTATCCGTATTAATCTGGTATTCGAAGCAAATTTTTTAAAGTATTAAAACAGGCAACCTTTATGGATTAAAGGTACTAGTCTGTGCAGTATAATGGTAAAAAATTTCAAACAAGCAATTAGAGACACGTTAACATTTCTACAAACAATTTAAACTCAGAAACATGAAAAAACTTTTACTTCTTGTTTTAGTAGTGAGTTTTGGTTTCAGCGTATCAGCACAACAGCTGCGCCAGGAACTAAAAACTTACAAAATGAACACAGAGCAGGCTATCGCAAACGCACCTGTAAAAACAAACACTATTGCCCCACAGGTAAATATTCCTGTAACAAAAAGCGGCAAAAACATCGTTAGCATTATTGATATTGGTACTTCTGCAAATGCATACAGCTACGGTTATGGTGGTGGTCAGAAGAACATTCTTGCCTACAATGCAGAAATCAATACTGTAACACATTTCCACCGTATGGGTGGTGACCTTGATCCGGGTGGATATTCCGGAGACCTTGGTTTCGATTTCTCTACTGATGGCGGACAGACATTTACCAATATGGTAGAGTGTTATGTTGCTGAAAACAATGCCGGTGGTCAGTATTTTACTGATGCTGCACGTTATCCTAACCACGGTATCTACAACCCCGCAGGAAACACAGATCCTGCAAATGCATTCGTAACATATTTTGTTCCTACACTTGACGGATCTAACTCTCCTGACAGCTGGGGTGGTTACGGTTATGGTGTTGCAAGCCTTGAAAACCCAACAACAGCAACAAAAAATCTCGTTTCTTCTGATCCGGGCGAAAACATTTATCGCTATATCCCTGACGGATATACAGTTACAAACGCAGGCGATATCTGGGCTGTTGACATAAACCAGGATTGGTCTACAGGTTCACTCATCTACACAGGTTACCTCCTTGTTAGCCACGGTACATGGAACGCTGAAATCAACGATTTTGAATTCGAAGAGTTCCTTCTCGACTGCCCTGTTGAAGAAGAACTTGTACGCCCTGCAATGGCAAAAGTAGAGTTTGCTCCTGACGGACAGACCGGTTACATCGCTATTCTTGGTGACAATGGTGAACTTGACTTTTCACTTGGTACATATTTCCCGATTATCTGGAAAACTACTGACGGTGGACAAAACTGGGATGATCCTATGGAAGTTGAAATCGCCGGTCCTGACGGAATCGAAGCTATTTTGAATTATATGACTGAAGAAGAGTGGCAGTCGTTCTGGGCTGAACCATATCCTGAAAGAGATGAAGTACGTTTTACTTGTGCTTTCGACTTTGATATGACTGTTGACAACAACGGTAACCCACATATCGCTTGTGGTGTTGGTGTTGCTTCTCTTGATGGTAACTACTCACTTTACACTTCACATCCCTACTTCTGTATTGCTGATATCTTCTCTACTGATGGTGGTGAAGACTGGGATGCTCACATTGTTGGTAAGCCAAAGCAGTTCCGTTCCAACTTCGATCCTGATTTCACTGAAGACAACAGAACTCAGATTGCACGTAACCACGCAGGTACTCACGTATTTGTTTCTTATATGGATACTCACCTGGAAGGTGAAGAAAACAATGACTACCCTGACATCATGGCTCGTGGTATTGAAGTATCTACAGGTATCATGACTGAAAGAGATTCTATGGGAATCAGACTTGACCAGCCAAATAATGTTACTAACCTTTCTGACGGTATGTGGCAGGCTTACTTCATGATTATGTCAAACGAAGTAATTGAAGATGGTGACAATTTCATCATTCCTTTTACTTACGAAGAACTCAACATCGCTAACGTTGGTGATGCTGTACAGTACAAGTACATCCAGGATTTCACATATACTCCTGCAGATTTCACCCTGGGTGTTGGTACCAACAACTTCGAAGTTTCTGACTTCGCTGTTAGCCAGAACTATCCTAACCCATTCTCAGGTCAGACTGAAATCACAGTTACCCTGAATAAAACTTCTGATGTAACTGTTGAGGTTTACAACCTGATGGGTCAGAAAGCTTTTGCTATGGAAAATAACAATGTTATTGCCGGAACACACACTTTCAGCATCAATGCTGCTAATCTGCAACCCGGTGTATATTTCTACTCTGTTACTGCAGGTAAAAATACCATCAGTAAGAAAATGATTGTTGAATAATCATATTCAGAGACATATTTCAAAGGGCTGTTTTCAATCGAAAACGGCCCTTTTTATCTGATTAATGAAGTTTTTTCATTTATTTGCAGGTTTTTATTTATCTCTTTTTATTTAACAGATTCCTCTATCTTTCAATGATATCAAGGATTTACAGCGATTAACCCTTCATACACTTAAAATTTCCGCTCTTTGCGCCTTGCAGTATTCCATAGAATTTTACTATTTTAGTACGGAAATTTTAAACCATTAAAACTGCAAATATGAAAAAACTGTTACTACTTGGTTTAGTGGTAAGTCTTGGTCTGACAGTATCTGCTCAGCAGCTGCGTCAAAATGTTAAGTCTTACAGCGCTATTAACAAAATGGAGATTGCCAATGCTCCTGAAAAACCTTCAAATGTAATTGAAGAACTTTATGCACCAAACTATGATGGAAAGAACAAATTTGTCACCATCATTGACATTGGAACATCAGCAAACGCTTATGGTTATGGTTATGGCG
This sequence comes from Marinilabiliales bacterium, assembly GCA_002869405.1. Lineage (GTDB taxonomy): Bacteria > Bacteroidota > Bacteroidia > Bacteroidales > BM520 > BM520. Next base: position 482 of record PKSY01000038.1, on the reverse strand, counting down.
GAGGCCAGAAGTCTATCCTCGCTTATAACTCGGAAATCAACACAGTAACTCACTTCCATCGTATGGGTGGTGACCTGGATCCGGGTGGATATTCCGGAGACCTTGGTTATGACGTTTCTACTGATGGTGGTATGAACTTCACCAACATGGTAGAGTGTTATGTAGCTACTGAAAACGGTGGTGGTCAGTATTTTACTGATGCTGCACGTTATCCTAACCATGGCATTTACAACCCTATGGGAAACACAGATCCTGCAAATGCTTACGTTTCTTTCTTTGTTCCCACACTTGACGGATCTAACTCTCCTGACAGCTGGGGTGGTTATGGTTATGGTGTTTCTAACATCGGAGACCCATCTTACACTACAAAACATCTTGTAAGTTCTGACCCCGGTGACAACATCTACCGTTATATCCCTGATGGATTCTGCCTGACAAATACTGGTGAAGTATGGGTTACTGATATCAACCAGGACTGGTCT
>PKSY01000150.1 GCA_002869405.1 Marinilabiliales bacterium | reverse complement strand
GATACATGAGAATGTGCTAACCATTCAGGTTCAAAGCCAGTTTTTTTATGAATGGCTTGAGGAACACTTTATCGATTTATTACGTAAAGTTATCCGTCATGAGCTCGGTCCTACCGGTCGGCTTGAATACAGCATTGTCATTGATCCCAAGCAAAGAGCGGGTGCTACTTCAGGAACCATAAAAATCCCGACCACCAGCAAACCTCAAACACAGAATCCCGATGTAAATATGCCTATCGATATAAACCGCGGAGGGAAAGCCAGAGAAATTCCCAATCCATTCATTATCCCGGGTCTCAAGAAAATTAAAGTACACTCACAGCTCAATGAATCTTATACCTTTGAGAATTTTATTGAAGGTGACTGCAACAGACTTGCCCGCTCAGCAGGATATGCTGTATCGGGAAACCCCGGAAAAACAGCCTTCAATCCATTATTGCTATATAGTAATGTAGGCCTTGGTAAAACTCATCTGGCACACGCAATCGGATTACAAACGAAAAAGAATTTCCCCGACAAAACAGTGCTCTATATTACATCGGAGCAATTTATTCAACAATTCCTCGATGCAGTTAAGAATAACAATCAGAATGACTTTATTCATTTTTATCAGATGATGGATGTTCTGATTGTGGATGATGTGCAGTTCCTGGCAGGAAAAGAGAAAACCCAGGATGTGTTTTTCCACATCTTCAATCATCTACATCAACGCAACAAACAAATTATTCTTACCTCCGACAAACCTCCTGTGGAATTAAAAGGACTGGAAGCCCGGCTGCTATCCCGCTTCAAATGGGGCCTGGCAGCCGACCTGCAGGTTCCGGATCTTGAAACCCGAATAGCAATTCTGCACAAGAAACTATATAATGATGGCATCGAAATGCCTAAAGAGGTTATCGATTATATCGCATACAGCATACCTACAAACATCCGTGAACTGGAAGGTGCTCTGATTTCAATCCTGGCCCAATCTTCTCTCAATAAAAAAGAGATCAACCTGGATCTGGCGCGTCAGATGATCGACAAATATGTTAAAAACACTACAAGAGAAATTTCTATCGATTATATTAAAAAAGTAGTGTGTGACTATTTTGACCTTCCACTGGAATTGATAAACTCAAAAACAAGGAAACGAGAAATCGTTCAGGCCCGGCAGCTTGCCATGTTCTTCTCAAAGAAACATACCAAGTCAAGCCTTGCAACAATAGGATTATACTGCGGCAACAAGGACCATGCTACTGTGCTTCACGCATGCCGTACAGTAAATAACCTTATTGAAACCGATAAGCAGTTCAGAGTTTATGTGGATGAGATAGAGAAAAAAATCAAGATGTAACGTTTTTACATTTTGATGATTTAAATATTTTCACTACCTTTAAGCACATACAGGACGAATCCTTTTTTAATCTAAAATATATAACCATGGACGTACTATTTGTATGCCTTGGTGACACATGCAGGTCGACACTGGCTAAAGGAATCTTGAAAAAAGAGTTTGCAAAAAGAAATATCTCAGGAAATATTGAATCAGCAGGTTTTGAACCACACCACATCGGACACCCCGTAGATAAACGAACCCTGAGGGTTGCCGATGAGCACGGGATAGACCTTTCCGAGCACACCATGCGTATGTTCAACCCTGACGATTTCAAACGCTTTGACCATATTTATGTTATGGACCAGCGCGATTACAACGACCTGGAATACGCATGCAAAAACCCTGAAGATATGCAAAAGGTGGATTTTGTGATGAATCTTATTGATGAAGAAAAACGAAGCAAAATCATCCCCGATCCGCTATATAAAGGATACCGGTCGTTTGAAAAAATCTATGAGAAACTTGAAAAAGCCTGTGCTGCACTGGCTGATAAAGCGAATTAATCCATGCCCGGAACTTTCCCGTTAAAAAACGATTTGCTGGAAGCCCGAAACCGTATCAGGCAGCATATCCATTATACACCGCTTCTTACATCAAAAACTATAAATACACTTCTGGAGGCAGAGGTGTTTTTTAAATGTGAAAATTTCCAAAAAGCAGGGGCCTTCAAATTCAGAGGTGCCACAAATGCCATACTTTCACTATCAACGGAAGATCAGAAAAAAGGTGTAGCAACCCACTCCAGCGGAAATCATGCACAGGCCCTTGCCCTGGCAGCAAAACAAAACCATATTCCGGCGTATATTGTAATGCCGGAGAATGCACCTAAAGTAAAGGTAAATGCCGTAAAAGGTTATGGAGGAATTATCACTTTCTGCAAGCCAACATTACAGGCCCGGGAAGAAACTCTGGCTCAGGTTATAGAAAAAACAGGTGCCAGGGAGATTCATCCCTATAATAACTTCCTGATAATCTGTGGCCAGTCAACGGCAGCACAAGAGGTTTTTGAAGAGATCCCGGAACCTGATTATTTTATCACTCCTGTTGGTGGCGGAGGTCTTCTCAGCGGGACAGCACTCGCTTGTCACTACCTCTCCCCTGCAACAAAAGTGCTTGCAGCAGAACCTTCTGGGGCTGATGATGCATACCGGTCCTTTATTTCAGGAACACTTATACCATCCACAAACCCCAATACAATTGCCGACGGACTTCTGACCTCTTTAGGCAGCCTGACATTTCCTGTTATAAAAGATTACGTGGAGAATATCCTGCTGGCAGATGAAGAGTTTATCATCGAAGCAATGCACCTTATCTGGGAACGGATGAAAATAGTTATTGAGCCTTCCGCAGCATTGCCATTGGCAGTTCTCCTGCAACAAAAATCTCAGGGCGAAAATTTCTTTAAAGGAAAAAGGATTGTACTTTTACTCTCAGGAGGAAATATCGATCTTAATAAACTACCATGGCAATAAGCAAACAAACACAAACAGGTACACTATATCTTCTTCCCGCTCTGTTAGGAGGAGAGAACACTACTGATGTGCTTCCGGAGTACAACCACCGGGTTATGTACGACCTGGATCATTTTATCGTGGAAGATCTCCGCACAGCGCGCCGGTTTCTGAGAAAAGCAGGCTATACAAAAGATTTTGAAAAGGTATGGCTGGGAGAACTAAATGAACATACTTTACTTGAAGATATCGGAGCGTTAATCGCCCCACTGCTGAACGGCCATGACGTTGGTTTACTTTCAGAAGCCGGAGTTCCGTGCCTCGCAGACCCCGGAGCTGAAGTAGTTAAGGCAGCACAGCATAAAGGAATCAAAGTTGTTCCGATGACAGGACCCAGTTCCATAATCCTCGCATTGATGGCCTCCGGATTTAACGGACAGCATTTCCTCTTTCACGGATACCTGCCCCGAAAACCTAAAGAACGGGAAGACCAGCTGGCACTTTTAGAGCGCGATGCATATCAGAAACATCAAACGCAAATTTTTATTGAAACCCCCTATCGCAATCTTCAAATGATTGAAAGTATCTTAAAAAGGTGCAAACCGGAAACAATGCTTTGTATTGGATGCGACCTGACTTTACCCACTGAAAGCATAATCACAAAAAGTATCAGCCAATGGGCTAAGTCGCCGCTGCCATATCATAAAAAACCGGCAGTATTTCTTATATTTCATCCCTGATTGAAACCTATTGAAGATTCCTTCGTCATAAACCGGACTAAAACAAAATATTGTGAGTGAGATAATTCTGGAGATAAACAATTTAAACAAACATTTTGGCAAAGTACATGCCGTAAACAATTTGTCGCTGGAGATAAAACGGGGGCAGGTTTTTGGTATTCTGGGGCCAAACGGAAGCGGGAAAACAACTACCCTGGGAATGATACTTGGCGTTACCACACCTGATTCCGGAAATTACAAATGGTTTGGAGAGAACCCATCACCGGCAGTGCGACGAAAAATCGGAGCTATCCTCGAACACCCAAACTTCCTTCCGTACCTCTCGGCAAGAGAAAACCTGAAGGTGATTTGTCAGATTCGGGGTGTTGATTACAGCGATATCGACAGAGTGCTGAAACTTGTTGATTTAAAACACCGTGAAAGAAGCCTCTTTAAAACCTACAGCTACGGAATGAAACAGCGACTGGCTATCGCTGCAGCGCTATTAGGCGACCCCGGAGTGCTTATCCTCGATGAACCTACCAATGGCCTCGACCCTACCGGAATTGCCGAAGTCAGAGAGTTGATACGCAACATTGCTGCTACCGACAAAACCATTATAATGGCCAGCCATTTACTGGATGAGGTTCAAAAGATATGTTCACATGTTATGGTAATTCACAATGGCGTTAAACTTCAAACCTCATCTGTTGATGAAATAACCGGCAGCGGGCATAAGGTGGAAATTGAAGCAAATGAACTGGTTTCACCTGAAAAGTTTATGGATGACAAAAGCATCATTACCGACTATACGCGGGATCATAAGAAATTTGTCTGTACGCTGGCTGAAGGGAAAACCCCCGAAGACCTTAACAGCTACTTCTTTTCTCACGGAGTTGTACTTCGCCGCATAAACCCAATTCATCAAACCCTTGAACAACATTTCCTTGCACTTTTGAAAGATGATTAATTATTTAAAAATAGAGTTCCTTAAGGTTAAGACCTATAAGACAATCTGGATTCTTGTGGGCATCTTCGTACTTGGATTTACACTAGGTGGTATTTCCCTGGAATCAATTCTCAATGACGCCATTACCGACAACACTTCCGGAAGCCCGCTTCCGATTCCGACTTTCAGCATTTACACTTTCCCGACAATATGGCAAAACATGTTCTTTATTGCCGGGTATATAAAACTGTTTCCCGGATTTCTGTTCGTAATGCTGGTTACCAATGAATTCACGCACAACACATTAAAACAGAATGTCATCACTGGAATGGGAAAACACCAGATTCTGAACTCCAAGGTTATCATGGCTTTGAGTATGGCATTTTTCACCACACTGCTGATATTCACCATTTCGCTTGTTAACGGTCTGGTGCATAAGACTCCTGAGGTATCATGGAGTGCTGTATTTGAAAACCTGGGTTTTGTCCCGGCATATTTCCTTGAGCTTACCACATACCTTATGGTTTGTTTACTCTTTGCCATGACCATCAGAAAACCTATTGTTGCAATCCTGAGTATGCTTATTTACAGTGTTATAGCTGAACCTATTCTGGCGTTTAAAGCAGGTGCTGACATCAACCAGTTCTTCCCATTAAAAGCAGCAAACAACCTTATCAGAATACCAAGAACTACACTGATGGAATTTTTTGGATATGAATTTCAGGAGTTTGTAAAATGGCAGGACATCACAATATGTATAGTTTATTGCGTAGGCATTTATTTCCTGTTACGATGGATTACCAACAAACGTGATATCTAATCATTCGTTTGAAAATCCCGGAGTGCTTCGATCCGTTGAAGCAATGTAGGGTGGCTGTAGTATATTTTTACATACCATGGGTGCGGAGTAAGGTTACTCAGACTTTTCACGGATAGTTTTTTCAGCCCTTCAATAAGAGGCTCTGCAAGACCATATTTTGCTGCAAATGCATCAGCCTGATATTCATGCTTACGGCTAAAGGTGTTCATAAACAGTCCAAGCAAAAACTCAACAGGAGTAAAAAGTAACCCAAACATTATCAATCCGATATAGAAGCTGTGCACCTCAGCACCGGCAGCAGCGGTTATTTCTGAATATGAAAGGAAAACAGAAAGCACATAGAAAATCACACCGCTTTGAATAAATGAACTCACAAGTCCTTTCAGGGTATGCTTGTGTTTATAGTGTCCTATTTCATGTGCCAAAACAGCAACAATCTCATCTTCCTCCAAGTCATTGATCAGTGTATCATACAGAACAATACGTTTCTTTGGACCGAGGCCGGAAAAATATGCATTGGCTTTAGTGCTCCGCTTGCTGCCATCAATCACAAAGATATTGGTAAGATTAAACCCTGCCTTGTGAGCGAAGGTCTCTATTTTATCTTTCAGGGTCCCGTCTTCAAGGGGCGTTTGTTTGTTAAACAGCGGGACTATCAGCGTACTGTAAAACATCGACATAAAAACACTGAAGATCATCATTACTGCCCAGCCGAGAATCCAGAACCAGGAACCTGTACCGGCATATATTATATAAACCAGTGCATAAATACCTCCGCCCAGCACAGATCCCAGCAGTAATCCTTTTACCTGATCCAGCCAAAAGGTCTTTCTCGTTGATTTATTAAACCCGAATGCTTCTTCAATTGCAAAAACAGAATGGTACGAAAAAGGTAACGAAATTATTGTTGAGGCAACACCTATTGCTGCCAGAAAGAGCAAGCCGCAAACAAGTTCATTGGCTGAAAAAGAACGAATTATGCCATCAAGCCAACCAAATCCGCCCACAGCGAAGAAAATAAAAGAGATCACGAATGAAACCGACCCGGAAAGCAGTGAAAAGCGATCTCTTCGACGATAATACCTAAACATATTCCGGTAGTTTTCAGCATCATAGATTCCGTTTAAAACTGAAGGAAGTTCAGGTTTTAAGGCTTTAAGGTTTAAAAAAGAGAGGTAACGCTCAACAACAAAGTCAAGAAGCATTATGGCCAGTACTGTCCAAAAAATAATCTCAATCATAAGTAAAAAGTAAAGTATTAATACGATCCGGCATATCTGCGCAAAAACCACTCAATAGTTAGCAACAGAATGATAAAGATAAACACTCTGAAGTCGCTAACTAAAGCTCTGAGGATAACCCTTGCAGAAACCACAGGTTTGGCAGTTTCGGAATTAAGCAGGTGATTTTGCAATTCATCCAACTCAGAAGGATAATATGTCAAACCTTCAGTGCCGGCAGATAATTGACGTAACAAATTATGATCAGCAACAAGTTTGTTAAGTTCAGCAACCACCTCTGAGACCACAAAAGCGCCTTTCACACTGATATAGCCGTCAGAATGCTCAACACCAGCCTGATATGTGTATCTTCCGGGCAACAATCGTCCGGCATCCAGTGTGTATCCGGAACCTGCCGGCAACATTGAAAACGGGAATGTGTCTCCGTTTTCTGCGGTAAGCGTAAGTCTTAATTCCTTTTCATTATTAAGGACAAAATTATCATCATATACTTCAGCAGAAAACGTAACATTTTCATTTTCATAGTATTGTTCTTTACCATTCACAAATAAAAACTGCTTTTCATTTGTAATTGAAAGGTATTGCATAAGACCGGAGATCAGCTGATCAAAATCGTTGGTATTCCCATATAGTTTTCGGTTTATCATCCGCCATTTCCAAAATCCGTCACCCATAAGCATACAAAACCTTGTATTTAAGGATTTCGAGACAGAAAGAAGGGGCATATCTGTTGTAACACTACCAACTTTTTGAAAAAGCAGCGTACTAACTCCACCAGCAACATTATATTCTCCGAAAGGAACACTTAGTGGCGAAAGATCTGCGGCCAGATCACTGAACCCTCCCGGAATTGTAAACGCTGAAAAGTCCTCATTTACTATTGGCTGAACAAGATTCTGTTCCCCTTTGGAGTCGATAAGAATACCATTTTCAAACTGGTTGAATTTTTCTGATGCATCGCGGCCGGTAAGCACAAAAAACACCGGTTTTTCCGATTCCTTTGTATCCATTACAAATTGCTCATTATCAGGCATTCCGTAAAGCACAAGGATATCAAATAATTCAGGGTCAGGAGCATCATCAGTATTCAGATCAAAAAGCTCTGTTTCATATGAATTCAGGCTGTTCATTGCCTGCATAAGTGCCGAAATATCAGGTGAGATATGTGAAGCTACGACAGCCACTTTCTTTCGGCTGTCGAGAATACGGATATAGAAATCCTTCACATTATTATGGAGATTTCTCTCACCTTCACCTTCAGAGATCCTGACGGAGTAATGCTGAAGACCCGGATTCCCGGCCTCCAGGAGAAAATCCAGCGTTGTAAAGAAGTTATCAGATGTTACTTCAACCTGTCTGGAGTCAATACGCTTACCATTTCTGAGAATCTGTACAGACAAAGATTCACCCGCAGAAAGAGTGGCGCCGGTTTCAACTTCCAGCGGAAAACTATTTCCGAGATAGGTAACCTCATTAGTCCTGATTTTCCGGATAAAACGATCCTTTACATTCACAGTATCACCAAGAAGAATGGAATATGCCGGTGCATCAAGGGTGTAAACCCATTTCGGGTCAGTACCTCTGTTGATTATTCCGTCACCGGCAATAATCACCGACGAAAGGTTTCTTCCCGAAAACCGCCGGGATAGATCCTTTGCCAACACCGACATATCAGTATACTGACCGGAATAGTCTGGTCTTTGGCCATCGGAAACCTCATCGGCAAACAAGAGATTACGAACGGTATATTTCTCTTCAAGTGCATCTGAGAATTCGGTCCATCTTTTCGTCCAATCATTCAGATAAAACGCGGAATCTGCGTTGCTTACTATTGAGAGGCTGTTATCATGAGCCAATACCACCACCGGCCGTTGCACCGTTTTCTTAATCTGCTTTATCATTGGATTCAACAGCAGCATTGCAATAGCCGTTACTGAAAGGAAGCGCAAAGCAAATAACAGGCGATGCATGGCAGGAGAGATATCCTCAATCCTGTTTTTTCGGTAAAGGATAAGCGCATATCCCAACCCCGCAGCAATTGCCAGGGGCAGGAATGCCGCATTAGCTCCAAATGTAAAAAAATCGTTCAAAAAAATATGGTTATGTATTCATTCCACCACAAACATTTATAACCTGGCCTGTAACATAGGCAGAGAGATCGGAAGCGAGGAAAGTGGTTACATCTGCAACATCTCCGGCCTGTCCTGCGCGGCGCAGCGGAATCTGCTTAGTCCATGCTTCTTTAACATCATCAGCGAGTTTTCCGGTCATCTCAGTTTCGATAAAACCCGGAGCGATGGCATTACAACGCACATTACGCGAACCGAGTTCCTGCGCAACAGACTTGGTAAAGCCAATAAGTCCTGCTTTTGAAGCAGCATAGTTTGCCTGTCCGGCATTACCACTCACACCAACCACAGAGCTCATATTGATAATAGAGCCACCCTGTTGCTTAATCATGTAGCGCTGCACTGCTTTGGTAAGGTTAAAGGCACTCTTGAGGTTTACACCAATAACGAGATCCCAATCCTCTTCGCTCATGCGTAGCATCAGCTTATCGCGGGTGATACCGGCATTATTCACAAGGATATCGATACGCCCAAATTCTTTAATAATATCATTGACTGTATTGGTACTGTCTTCAAGGTCAGCAGCATTGGAGGCATAAGCTTTTGCTTTTACTCCGAGCGCGGTGAGTTCTTTTTCGAGGCTTTCGCTGTTTTCATCAGCACGGAGGTCAGTAAATGCGACATTAGCGCCATTTTCAGCAAAACGCAATGCAATAGCACGGCCGATACCGCGTGAGGCACCTGTAACTAAAGCCGTTTTTCCTTCAAGTAATTTCATAATCGTTGTTTTTGTTAAAACATAACACCGTGTAGTGCGGTGCGGTTGCAAAAGTACGAAATTATTTCTTTGGGCGGTCGTGTGGGCTTTTCCTGCTAGCTATTCTTCTGATCAATAAATACCGAATCATTAAGTCTCTTTATTGTCTTTAAATAATCCAAATCATTTAGTATTTCAATCTGATATTCAGCAATCTCTTTTAACTTTACGAAACGGGTATTCTTACTTAGCTCTTCTTTAATCATCTGTGCATTGATAGTTTCAAGATTTGACAAAACTGCTAATTCATTTATACTAGCAAAATCCCTGATATTCATCGATTTTTCAGCAAGCTCAGGGTTTGCTGTTCTCCAGTCTTTTGCTGTACAACCAAACAGCGCAACATTCAATAAATCAGCCTCCTCAGCATAGATAATCCAGTCCTTATCTTTAACATAGTCATTTTTAGGTAAAATAAAGGATTTAACAGCATCCGTGTGGATATGATAATTCATTTTACTTAAAACCCTTTTGACATTCCACTCAAGATTATATTTACTTGTTTCAACTTCCTTTAGCCTTTGATATTCAGTAATTAGATAAAGCTTAAAAGTAGAACTCAGCCATGAAGCAAATTCAAAAGCTATATCCTTATGCGCATAGGTTCCTCCATATCGGCCAGCTTTTGAGATAATACCAATTGCTAATGTATTATCAATCCACTTTTTGGGAGTAAGTGTAAAACTGTTAGATCCCGCTTCCAGTCTAAAGGCATCGAATTCGATGCTTTTAAAATCGGGATTATGCAGACTTTCCCATAATCCGAGGAATTCTATCGTACTTTGTGTTCTCATCCAGTTCTGAATTATATAATTCGTTCGTTCAGAATCTCGATATTTTGCCATATCAGTTAAGGAAATGTAATCTTCCTCATTATTTGAAAAAAGAACTACCTCTATTTGATTTACATTTAGTTTTGTCTTTCTCATAACAAATGATTTTCCTGTTAATACAGAAAACATCATTTTGTTACCCTTTTGACACAAAAATTTATAATATCCATTTCAGTATTAATGTAAATTAATATCGAATATTATATCCACTTCACCAGCGGAAAATCCTGACGGTGCGGCAGAAGCTCATGAACCGGGAACAGGCGGAATGCGAAATCAACACTCATCAGACTGTTTTTCTATCAATTTAAAGGCAATATAGCCTGATTAGGAATTAATCCGTTTCTATCCATCCATTGTTCGATTTATTTTTGCCTTATCTCATAAAGGTAATGTATAACTCAATTGTAAAGCAACGCACATGAGACTTCCTGACACAATTCAAAAATTACTGGTATTCATTTTAGTGATATCAGGATCCATCATTTCAAAAGAGACATTTTCCCAAACCAGGCATCAAAAAGAGCTTATCAACCCTGTTCACGGAAAGATAATGCTAATTGGTGAAGGTGAAATGTTACCAAATATCAAAGCAACATTTGCATTTCTTGCAGGAGAAAAAACAGGAAGACTGGTTATCATAACTGATAGTCAAAAGAAAAGCAATAAACATATTGCACAGTGGGAAGGCTTGTTCATGGAGGTTTCTGTTCTTTCAACAAGTAAAAACAAGGAGTACATTGCCTCTGAAGGAGCAGAAATACTCAGAGAAGCTACTGCTGTATGGATTGCTGCAGAGGTAATAAACAGTGATTTAAATATCAGTTTAAAGAATGAGCTTAAGTCATTACTTCTGCGCGGTGGAGTAATAGGAGGTCAGGGAAAAGATGCAGAAGCACTCGCAACAGTAGTGCGTAGGAATAATGAATTTCAATCCGGATTAAATATTCTTCCTAACTCATATATCACCACCTCGGAAGATGAAGACAAATTCGCAAAATCTGTTTCCGGAGTTCCCGGAAAGGTTGGCTGGAGAATACCATCAGGAGCAGCCATAGTAATTCATAATGGTCGCGAGATATCAGTAATAGGTTATAATGAGATAACCCTGAGAACCGCAGCACACGGAGCGTGGCCGGAAAGGGTTGAGAAACTGGGGCCCCCAATCGATGATTTACCATACACCGCAGACCTCATCTCTTGGAATCGTTCAGCTGTTGCACGCCTTGGAGATATCTTTCCTCCAGAAACAGCGCCGGATCCGGAGGTAAAAAACGGCGCATTACTGATTATTGGCGGGCATGGTTTTCCTAAAGGAATGTGGGATCTCGTTGTGGACTACGCAGGAGGTACAGATGCAAATTATGTGTGTTTCTCACAGAGTTCCGATTGTACCGGAGCATCTAAACTTAGAGCCAAAGGCTGTAGAAATGTATCGGTACATATGATAAAGACCGGAGTTGAAGGTATTGGACAAGGCGAAGATGAAAAGTTATTGGAAGACTTGAAAGGTGCTGATGTGGTATATTTTGGAGGTGGCCGGACATATCAATACATGGATGCATTAGAACAGACTCAGGCGCATGAATTGATAAATGATGTTTTAAAACGAGGTGGAATGATCCTTGGCAGTTCTGCAGGAGCTCAGATTCAGGGCGACTTTTTGGTACGTGGAGACCCACGAACAAACAACACTCTATGGTTGGAAGGCAATGATAAAGGCCTCGGCTTCCTGCAAGGTGTAATAATCGATGCCCATTTTCGCGAAAGAGGTCGCGAAGACATTCTGCCATCACTCCTATTACAACATTCTCAGATGCTCGGAATCGGAATTGATGAAACAACAGCAATACTGGTAAAAGGATCAATAGCAGAAGTTATTGGTCCGCATACAGTTACTTTCTACGACAGTAGTACATCAAAAACAACAGAGACCAATCAGGAAGATCATATTAAAACTGTAATTTTGATGGATGGGGAAAAATATGATCTTAAGAAACGACAAAAAACCGAATAACGTAACCATCATTATCCAAAAAACGAATACAAACCACAAATAATAAAGATGACTATTGAAGAGAAATTCATGGCTCTTGGAGTTAAAAACGCACCAGGACAGGAAGTGCGTCAGAAGAATATAGATTTAAAAAACGTTTTAACAGTAGATATACCTGAAGGTAAAGCTGTCGACTTCTCACATGGTGATGTTGATGCTTTCCCACCCATTCCCGGGTCTGAAGATCTTTGGAGTGATGGTTTTTCTCTGGGTGGCTGCCAGGCATATACCGAATATCGCGGTGCATTAGACATACGACAAGGGCTGGCTGAGCGACTTGGACTCTTTACAGGGAAACCAATAAATGCCGACAGTGAACTGATAATCACACCCGGAACTCAGGGAGCTCTGTTTTTGGCGCTTGGATCAACCGTATCCAACGGAACAAAAGTTGCGATTATTGAGCCCGACTATTTTGCAAACCGAAAGCTTGTGCACTTTATGGGCGGGGAAATAGTACCCATTCCATTGTCGTTTCTCGGAAATCAAAACGGGCCGGATCTGAATATCCTGGAAAAGGCATTTAAGGATGGAACAAAAGTGTTTGTATTCTCAACACCCAATAACCCTACAGGTCAGGTATATTCCCGGGAAGCAATAAACTCCATTTGTGTTCTGGCCTCAAAATATGATGTAACAGTGATTGTTGATCAATTGTATTCAAGAATGCTGTTCAGCGGTGAAGAGTACACACATCTCAGGTCATGCAATAATGCACCTGAAAACCTGATTACCATAATGGGTCCCTCCAAAACAGAATCGCTCAGTGGTTACAGACTTGGGGTTGCATTCGGGACTTCCACGCTGATTGACAGAATGGAGCGTCTTCAGGCAATTGTTTCATTGAGGGCAGCAGGATATAATCAGGCTGTGTTAAGAACATGGTTGCAGGAACCTGAAGGCTGGCTTGAGGATCGAATAGCACAGCATGAAAAAATCCGTGACGATATTCTGAAGATCTTTAATAAAGCAAATCTCAAAACTGCAACGCCGCAGGCAGGGAGCTATCTTTTCACAGAACTTCCACCTCTAATAACAGAATACAGTTCATTTATTGCTCTTCTCAGGCAGCAGGCTCAAATCACTGTAACCCCGGGTACTGAATTTGCACCTTCATATGATAATTTCATCCGTTTAAATTTCTCTCAGGATTATCATGCTGCGATTTCTGCAGCTCAAAGAATCGTATTAATGATTGATAAATACAAAATCTAATGGAAAACAAAGACTTGCCAATTCCACAGGGAAAATACCTTCCTGCGGTACGTCATGCTGACCTTGTATATACCTCAGGCATGACTCCCCGTATAAACGGGGAACTGATATATGCCGGAAAAATTGAAGCAAGTATGCCACCGGAACACTACAAAGCTGCAGTAGAACTGGCAACACAGAATGCAATAAAAGCTGCAAAGGCATGTTTGGAAGACCATGAGAAAATCTCGCAGATATTGCAGCTTAATGTCTTTTTAAATACCGAAGAGGGATTCACATCACATCCCAAAATTGCCGATTTTGCTTCCGCGGAAATCATCAAAAATCTTGGCATTGACAGTATTGGCAGCAGAGCAGCTATTGGAGTTGCTTCATTGCCATCAAATGCCACAGTGGAAATAACTCTTATCGGCAGAGTTATCTGAGTTTTTTCAATTTGCTTAATAAAAAACATCCTGGTTGTATTTCTACAATCAGGATGTTTTGTTTATGGCAGTACCGGAACTCTATCTTTTAAGTATTATCCTTCTTATGATTGAAGTAGTTTTTGTATCAACAGATACGAAGTAAGTGCCATCAGGAAGATTATTAAAATTCAGGTTTTTGAAATACTGCCCTTTGTATGAAGAGAGCTTTTCACTAAAAACTACCTGACCATTCTCAGAGAATACCCTGAAAACACAATCCTGATCAGGCAATTCACTGATTTTAATATTCACAACACCATTTGAGGGCACTGGATAAACAATCAAGAGAGGTTGATTGATAGTTTCAAGGTTGGTCTGCTCATCCAAAAAGAGAGTCATTTGATCTTCATCTTCCCCATTGCAGGGTTCGAAAGCTTTTGCATAAAGGGAGATTATAACCTCTCTGTTCTCAATATCCAGCGGTCCGGGTGTATACACAGGATTCGGTACTGTATCATTACTAAATGAGCCATCACCGGAGGAGGTCCACAATAAAGAATCAGCATTCACAATCTCCGGAAGCAGTTGCAGGGAATTGTTAATCTGAATTGTTGTATCATTTCCTAAAGAGACGAATACATCTTCCACAATTGCAACATAAACGGTATCAGAAGCTTCTAACCCGGATTCAAAGCCGAAAGCAGTCATAATCAATTCAAATTCACCATTTTCAAGATCATTCATACCTCTCAGGTATGCCGGAGAGAGTGAGTTGGCGTTAAACAGATTTCCATCACCTGTTGATTCCCACAGCACACTTTGCTGGCCTGTGGCATTACCATGAGCATAGTAAACCTGCTGAGTGCAGATTTCACTATCAGGTCCGGCATAGGCAACAGGAGGCGACACAGGTCCGAAGTCAAACGAGATTATTCTTGTTCCCCAGCCTGAGGAAGGCATATATTCAGCTGTATACCAAAATGTGGTATCATTTACAGGGTCTATAGCCATAGCGCTATAATCTCCCCACCTTGCGCTGGAAGTCTGTGAATGAGTACCCTCAACCACAATTATTTCTTCAACATTCATCTCCCCGGGAGGAGCTCCAAAAGTTTGACCGGTGTATGCCACAGAAGGAAATAATGTACTTCCCGTGACAGAGTATCCAAGTGCAATTTCACCATTTGCATTAATTGCAATACTCCCCATCCAGCGGCTTAGTCCGTCTTCAGGGCAGTAAGTACCCTGCTGGTGGATATACCAATCTTCTGCCCCTGTATCATTACGCAATTCATACCATCGTACGCCGGCAACATCTCCGACTTTCACCGTATGGTTCACAACCATACTCTGGTGGGAACCGAAATTACGATATTGCAATGGGTTCATGAGGTATTTAGACAAAGGGTCGAGCAGTTGGTCGGTATTGGGTTGTGGCAATTGCTCCCTAACCCCCGGGTTAAAGAAATCAAAAGCAATTACAGGTAAATCAGCAACAAAATCATATGTTGAATTCAGTGGGTTTGCCCAGTCAACACGGAGTTTATAGACTTCCAGACTTTGTTGGCCGTATTTTTTAAGATTCACAAGCCAGTTTGGAGAGCCATCCGGAGGTAACATACCTTCCAGGTGTGCGGACTTGACTGAATATTGTTCCGGAAAAGGGCCAAACATTACAATTTGAGCATCAGGGTCGCCTGCTATCATTGCCTCACGGTCCATAACTGCCACAATAGCACCTTCGAAATCATTCTCAAACATATTGTAAGTAGAGTAATAACCATCAGGCCAGACGCTGAATTTAGGATAATCATTAAACATCTCAAACTGAAATGCATACCTGAAATACGCCCCAAGAGGGTCGGAAGTTTCAGACACTGCGATCAGTTGCCAGAAAGTACCGTCATCTGTTTCAACAGCAAACTGAGTAGCAATCCACCGATTGGCAAGATCATCAAACAGAACAATGGGGTCTCCGTCATTTGTTCCGGTCCAGCTTCCAATAAAGCCATCCCATAATGTACTATTATCAACTGGCCCATAGAGAAGATTTCCCTGCCGATCCCAGATTGCGAAGGAAAGGTTTACCATTTGAAAATAATGATCAGGACTTATATCACCATCACTATCGGAAGGTGTCGATGTTGTTTTTCCTATACCCGGAATATTCTTCATCGGACCTTTACTCGCTTTCGTCCCCATAGACTTTTGTATGGCAACATCTTCAAAGGAGAGATCGCGATCCCTGTACAGGGAGGATTCATCCATTGATTTATTATCAATAACCCCATTCTTCCACGACCGGTCACGAGAACCTCTTAATACGACTTTCATGTCGCGCAGAGGTTCTGTTTTGTCAAAGAAAACAGCTTTTCGGACAACCGGAGTTGTCATTTCCTCAACCTGCCCCATCAAAAGTGTAACGGCCAACAGGAAGAACAGGGTTAAAATAGCTCGATTAGCATACATATTTAACTCAGTTTATTGAATTATCATTTTCCCTGTAAAAACAGACTCCCCGGCAGAGATATTGTAAAAATAAACTCCCTGCGATAATTGGTTGCAGTCTATCTCCAGTCTGTGAGGACCATTATTTAGCTGAGAAAAAGATTTATAATTAACTAACGATCCGGAAACATCAAACACCTCAATCTGAACATCAGATTTATAAAGCAGATTAATGTTAAAACCTGTCACCCCAGAGAATGGGTTTGGGAAATTCTGAACTGATGACACCAATGGCTTATTATCCTCAAGAGCTGTAAAAGTATAAGACCGCTGGAAATCACTTATATAATGAAACTGAACAGGATTGCTGATATCAAGGTTTTCTAATGTTTCATACACAAATGGTATTGTACAGTCGTAAGAACCTTTTCCTGTGAATTCTGAAAAGACATAATGCGACATACAACCATAGTAGGAGGTCCACATAGCTTCAGACCACTCAGTAACATTAATTACCTCATCGCCATGCATATCTATTGCAGGAATGTATTCGCGGAAATAAATATCAGGATATATATTATCGGTATAATCTTCAAACCGTGTATCCAGAAATGAGAAGAAAACTATTGCACCGTCGTTTGTAGTAGCGACCTGAGCTCTGTTATACATTTTCATGGTACTGCCTGTTGAACTCGTTAATTCAACATCCATTGTTTTAGGATAATCGATCACAAAAGAGTTCCAAGTTTCACCCTGATCTGCAGAATAAATATGGAAAAGTGCAAAAACACCTTCATAATTCCACCATTCCAGATCAACCATATCGCAGATAGCAACAACACTCATAAGGTGAGGATTTCCCCAGGCATCCACAGCGAGATCACAATGATACCCCATATAATAAGGTATTTCATCACGATCCGGCACAGGGTCCGGATCAAAAAATTCTTCCAGGTTTTCATCAGAAATAAAATTACGCACCTCCTCAAGGCCATCACTTCCGCCGAGTTCAACATCAATAGGTTCTTCTGACCAGGTTTGTCCGCCATCAGTTGTTTTAAAGAATACGGGATGATACCATGTGTATTCCGAAACATCCTCAGTATATGTCAGGGCAAATATCCAACCGGTCATACCATCAGGAGCAAAAGCGATTTTTATATCATTAATTGAGATTTCTGGATT
>PKSY01000098.1 GCA_002869405.1 Marinilabiliales bacterium | reverse complement strand
CACAGTAGACGTAGAGTTCATCCTGACAGAAGTACTCTAAGAAAGATATCAGACAATCAAACGGAGAGCGTCCGGACCCTGGGGTTCGGGCGTTTTTTTGTGTTTGATAATTTATTTAGAATGGGGATAAATTATGGGTTTGGGGAGGATTTTTGTGTGATGGGGGGAGGAATTTGGATTTTTGGGAGCGGTGTGGTTGGTTTTTGGCCGGACTTACCCTTTGAAAGGGTGGAATTGAAATCGATCGACCTCGCCCTCACACCCATACCTCATCAAAACCAAACCACAAAACACACCCCTCCCAACCAACCCACTTCCAATGAGCCACATTATCTTATTCAATAAGGTACCTGTTGCTTTATACCAAAATCGCCTTTTTGTTACCCTCTCTGACTAAAAATTTTTTCCACCTCAACATCATGCTCTTTCAATATCCTTTTTTATCTTGCACTCTAATAAACTGACTATCTATGTTTTTAAATTATAAAGCTGTAAAGAATAAACAAGTAGACTTTACAGATACTGCTTTTCAGTCTCTGATGCGTAAGAGGATATATAATGTCCTGCTTATTGCAAGTAAATACGACTCCTTTATGCTTGAAGGTGATGGACGTATTGATGAGCAAATCTTTAATGAATATGTTGCCCTCAACCTGCGATATCCTCCCCAGTTTATCCAAACTTCTTCCGAAACAAAGGCTTTTAAAATTCTTGCTGAAGAGAATGTGGATCTCATAATCACAATGTATAGTGCCGGTGAAAAGGACAATTTTGTAATGGCTGAGAAGATCAAACAGAAATATCCGGAGAAACCGATTGTGGTACTTACTCCGTTTAGCCGCGAAGTCATTATGAAAGTTGCCCAAAAGGACTTAAGCCTTATTGATTATGTCTTCTCATGGCTTGGAAATTCCGATCTCCTGCTGGCTATCATAAAACTTATCGAGGATAAGATGAACCTTGAGCATGATGTGAATGAAATCGGTGTTCAGACGATTCTTTTGGTAGAGGACTCTATTCGATTCTATTCCTCCTACCTGCCTAATATGTATAAGATTATCTTCAAGCAGTCGCAGGCTTTTATGACAGAAGGACTGAATGAGCACCAACGGACAATACGCATGCGAGGCAGGCCAAAGATTATACTCGCCACTAATTACGATGATGCTATAGAATATTATGAGCGCTATAAGCACAATATGCTTGGAATCATTACTGATGTCAGGTATAAGCGTTTTGGACAGATGGATGGTGAAGCAGGCATAAGATTAGTTGAAAGAGTTAAAGGCGATGATAAATATATGCCTGTGCTGATGCAGTCTTCGGAGTCAAAAAATGAAGCTGTTGCGAAAGACCTTAAGGCCGGATTTCTCAATAAAAACAGCAAAACGCTATCCATGGAATTGAGGAAATTCATGAATAAGTATTTTGCCTTTGGAGATTTTGTTTTCACAGATCCTTTTTCTCAAAAACCCGTTGCAAGAGCGGCAAACCTTAAGGCATTGCAGCAGAAACTGTTTCAGATTCCTGACGACGTTCTCGAGTATCATATCACTAGAAATCACTTTTCAAAATGGCTGAATGCCAGAGCCTTGTTTCCAATAGCCACACTCTATAAAAACCTGGTTCCTGAAGATTTTGAGGACCTGAATGAAGTGAGAAGGTTTATGTTCGATGCCATTGCTGCATATCGCTATACAAAAGCAAAAGGTGTAATAGCTCAGTTTAGCCGCGATCACTTTGATGAGTATCTTACGTTTTCCAGAATAGGTGATGGAAGTATTGGGGGTAAAGCCCGCGGACTGGCTTTTCTTGATAACCTTATTAAACGTAACTCTGTTTTTGAATCATTTGAAGGGGTATCAGTAACTATACCGCGTACAGTGGTGCTTTGTACTGATGTCTTTGATCAGTTTATGGAAGAAAACGACCTCTATTCCATAGCCCTTTCAGCAAGCAGCGATGAAGATATTCTGAACCGCTTCATTCGGGCAAGGTTACCTTTTCGCATCCATGAAGACCTATATGCGCTCATAAGTGTGGTGAATAAACCCGTTGCTATACGTAGCTCTTCACTCCTGGAAGATAGCCATTATCAGCCATTTGCAGGCATTTATAGCACTTATATGGTGCCATGCATGGATGATGAGAGACTAATGATTGAAGAGATCAGCAATGCAATTAAAAGTGTTTACGCTTCTGCTTTCTTTAAAGATAGCAAGGCATATATGATGGCAACCTCCAATGTGATTGACGAAGAGAAAATGGCAATTGTAATCCAGGAAGTATGTGGGAAACAATATGGTGAGCGTTTTTATCCAACTATTTCAGGCGTGGCACGTTCAATAAACTTTTACCCCATTGAACCCGAGAAACCTGAAGACGGCATTGCCAATATTGCCTTTGGTCTGGGAAAGTATATTGTTGACGGAGGTCAAACACTGCGTTTCTCTCCGGCATATCCGAAAAAAATACTTCAACTCTCAACACCGGAATTGGCACTCCGTGAAACACAACGTCATTTCGCTGCCCTTGAGATGAATCCCGACAAATTTGTAACTTCTACCGATGATGGTATAAATATCAGCAGCCTGAGAATAAAGGAGGCTGTAAAAGACGGTTCCCTAAATCATGTGGTCTCTACCTTCGATTATCACAGCCATATGCTGAGAAACGGAATGCATGACAATGGAAAATATATCGTTACTTTTTCCAATATCCTGACTCACAATCTTTTCCCTTTGGCAGAGATTATTAAAGCCTGCCTGCAGATTGGGCAAAAGGAAATGAATAAACCCATTGAAATTGAATTTGCCGCCGAGCTGACTCCGGATATAAATAAAAACGTGGTATTTAATCTATTACAGATAAGACCTATTGTAGATAACAAAGAGACTCTCGATGAGGATATCTCAAAAGTAGATCCTCAGGATGCTGTTATAACATGTAAGTCGGCACTTGGAAATGGAATAATCAGTAATCTTTATGACATTGTTTATGTGAAGCCTGAATCTTTCGATCCTGCGAAAAATGTGGTTATTGGCGAAGAGGTCGGGAAGATTAACGAGGCATTTCTAAAAGAAGGCAAAAACTACATCCTTATTGGTCCTGGGCGATGGGGTAGTAGTGATCCTTGGCTCGGAATACCGGTGAAGTGGCCTCATATCAGTGCCGCAAGGGTGATTGTGGAATCCGGGCTTGAAGACTATAGAATAGACCCCAGCCAGGGTACTCACTTCTTTCAGAACCTCACTTCCTTCAGAGTAGGGTATTTCACCATTAATCCTTTTATCAAGGATGGTACCTACGACCTGGATTTTCTTAACAGCAAACCTGCAGTCTTTGAGAATGAATACCTTAGGCATATTCGTTTCGAAGAACCTGTTATTGTTAAAATTGATGGTAAAAAGAATCTGGGCGTTATTTTTAAGCAAGATAGTTAATCGGTTAAAATAATAATTATATGGGACACAGAAAGTTGAGTAGAACAGAAGACATGGTCAGGATTATAAATGAATGTGACGTATGCAATGTGGCCATGGCAAATGATAATGAACCGTATGTTATTCCAATGAATTTTGCATTGGATGGAGAGTATCTTTATCTCCACAGTGATCATCACGGAAAAAAAACTGAGATGCTGGGAAAAAACAACAAGGTGTGTATATCCTTTAGTACCGGGCACAAAGTATCCTATGTAAATGAAGAAGTGGCGTGCAGCTGGAATATGAAGTACAGAAGTGTTATTGCTTATGGTACAGTGGATTATATTGATGATATGGATGAAAAGGCCCGTTGCCTTAATCTCTTTATGAAGAAATATGCCAATGGAAAAGATGACTTTACTTTCAATGAACCTGCGTTAAAAAATGTGAAAATTTTCCGAATCCTGATTCAGGAAATGAACGGAAGAGTTCTCGGATATTAAAAAGTCATTATTAGCTTAACATTTAACTGTCGTGGCGTGAGGTAATTTGGAACCGCCCACTGGTAGCCCGAAACATCACTTACCCATAAATAGCTTATGGTATTACTGATTTGTAGAAGATTAAGCACCTCTGCCGTAATCCATATCTCATCAAAAGTATTGAAGAAGCGGCGATTCATAATGGTGTTTGAACCTTTTACCATTTTCGAGAATCCTATATCTACCCTGCGGTATGGTGACACGCGAAGTGTGTCTTCATAGCGCTCGGATTTCGTAGGTCCAAACGGAAGCCCTGTGCCAAACAGCAGGTTAAGCTGCATTTTCCACGTAGGATTTTTGGGAAGATAATCCTGGAAAAAGATACTTACATTGACCCTTTGGTCGGTAGGGCGGGGGATATACCCGGCTTCAACCACATTGCCGTTTTCGTCCGTGTAAAAGTCGCCCTCGATATCTTCAGCAGTTTTCAGCAATGAGAGGGTCATCCATGAATCCACTCCCTTAACAAATTCACCCATCACCTTGAAATCTATTCCTGTGCTGTATCCGTGAGCAATGTTGTCAGCATAATAGCGGATGCGCACATTGTCAACCTTGTATGGGATCAGATTATCGAGTTTCTTATAATAAACTTCCGTGATGAATTTGAAAGGGCGATTCCATGCCAGGAAATTCCAGTCGGAGCCGGCAACGAAATGTATCGATCGCTGTGCTTCAATATCAGGATTTACGTTCCCGTACAAATCACGTAACTCACGGTAAAACGGAGGTTGATAATAGATCCCTGATGAGAACCGTAATACCACATCCCGCTCCCAGGCAGGTTTGTACGATAAGGTCGCTCTTGGACTTACAAGAAATTCTGAGTTGTAATCCCAGTAATGCGCACGAACTCCAAAGGTCAGTGCCATATGTGAATTCTTGTTGGTAAAGATATCCCAACTGTCTTGTACAAATGCCGTAAATCGATTCGATTGAAGTGTATTGTTGCCCTTAACACTTATATCCATCTCCAAAGGATGAAAAGGCTGAACCAAGGGATTGATATATCCTATTGAGTCTGAGGGCCGGGGCAAAGAATATCCTGCCGAGTCAATAAGGTCCCACTCACTGAGCTGATCATCAATATATTCATGCTGGAAATTTGCTCCCCACGAAATTGTATGACCCTCCAGTACTGAGGTGCCCCTGTGCTGAAGTGATGCAACAGTAGTATTCAGATAATTCCGGGCGTGCTCAAGAAATGTACCCACTCCAATGGTTTGTACCACCTCATCAAATTCACCTTCATCAGCACCAAGATCATTATCAAGAAGACCGATCCAGTACTGGCCCTGCAAATCATATGTCTCACTTTCAACAGAATTATATGCAGAGGCTATAAACTTAAGTTTTAAGTCCTCATGAGGTTGATAGGTGGCTGTTATTGCTCCCATACCATTTACATATGAATCAACCTCCTGCCCGTCAAAATAAATGGTCAGACGGTAGGCCTCAGTAATTGTTCCAAAGTCAGTCTCCCGTACTGTGGGAACAAAACGGTATTTATTACGGGAATAATTTCCCAAAAATGAGATATTCCACTTATTTGTAATCTGGTAGGATAAAATTCCCTGAACATCAGTAAAAACAGGCTTGTATTCGCCCTTGGTCTCAAGTCCTTTAAGAATGTATTGATTGCTCTTTTGCCGTACTCCCAGAAGGTAGGTGAATTTCTTGTTTTTAGATATTCCCTGAATATGTCCGTTGCCTCCCAGAAGACTAAGATCCACAGATGCAGCAAAGCCTGTAGGGCGCTTGTAGGTGATGTCCAGAACCGATGACATCTTATCGCCATACTTAGCATCAAAACCGCCGGCAGAAAAACTGATGGAGGAAACAAGATCAGGATTCAGAAATGATAATCCCTCCTGCTGACCTGAGCTTACAAGAAAAGGACGGTAGATTTCAATGTCATTTACATAAACAAGGTTCTCATCAAAGTTACCGCCTCGTACCGAATACTGTGAAGATAGTTCATTATTGGCCGATACTCCCGGCATAGTTTTAATCATCGACTCCACGGAGCCGCTAACACTGGGGATTACACGTACATCCTTGGGGTCGATGCGCTCAAGTGTGCTGTGGCGGATCTGTTTATCTTCAATCACAACATTCGGAAGAGTCTGCATCTCTTGAGCGAGGACGAAATTCAACTCTTTCCGTTCTCCCTCTTTCAGTTTTATCCGCTTTTGAGAATGGCCAAAACCAATAAATGAAGCAATAATTTCGATCTCTTTTTCTGCAGGTACACTGAATTCATAAGTGCCGTTAGCATTTGTGGATGCTCCACCGGGAAGCCCCATGATGGAAACATTTACCAGCTCCAAAGGAGAGCCTTCTTCATCGCTTATAGTTCCGTAAACGGTTGCTTTTTGCCCGTGAGCCACAAAGGCTGCAATAATCATTAAGAATGATAAAACCTGCTTCATGTGTTATTTTTCCATCCATTCGTCCGGCTGCTCCCACTCTTCCCAGTTGTCGGTCTTTTTCAAATCGTCGTATTTATCCGATTTTCGCTTGAAATCTCCGTTTCTCCAGGCTTTGATAAACTGTGCCCAGGCAAAAGGGTTCAACAGACTAATGGGTTGCGACTGTCCGGCATAATATAGTTTGCTGGTTTGCTGATTAATGTAGTTTTTGTAATTCATACTTCCATCCATCTCATACTCTTCAGCACGAGCCACCAGCTCAGCCTGCTCCAGGTTTTTCCGTGCAATTTCATAATCATCATCTGGAATATCCAGATTAATGAATGCCTCACGGAATTGCTCTTTTGAAGGCCATGGATATATAACGGTCTCCTGCAATAATATTGTATCAGAAGACATAACCTGTATCAAAGAATAACGGTTTTCTGTTATCGTATCAGGAATAACAAATTCTGCATCCTTAAAACCCACAGCAGTAAATTTCACTGTATCGTTTTTTACCGCTACAAATGAGAAAAAACCATAGTAATCGGCAATGGTTCCACGACCGGTATTGGTAATCATAATGGTGGTAAATGGCACCGGATTCAGGCTGTCGGCAGTAACAATAACACCTGAAAACTGCACAAGGTCTTCATTTGTTACCTTTTGGCCATCCCTGGTTTGTGCCTGTAATGAACCCGAAAATGCCCATACAGCAATAAGGGTGATAAGTGTAGACAGTATTTGTTTTTGTATCATATCAGATGCAAAAGTATTGTATAAAAATGAAAAACACTTCCTAAAAAACGTTAACATCCTCATTATATTACAATTAACTTTTAACCTGTTTTTGCCCTGCTTTGGTGGCTTCTGATATAAACAAAAAAAGGCCTTCGTATGAAACGAAAGCCATATCTGAGATCTTTTCGGTATTTCTATTTGAGGTATCCTTTAGCTCTTGCTTCCTTCAGTACAGGCGTAATACCATTTTTGTTAATGGTACGAATAGCAGCAGCTGAAACCTTCAAAGTAATCCACTTGTCCTCTTCTGGAATGTAGAACTTCTTTGTCTGGAGGTTTGGATAAAACTTTCTTTTTGTCTTAATATTTGAGTGAGAAACATTATTACCTGTTATCACTTTCTTTCCTGTTATCTGACAAATACGTGACATCGCTCTATATATTAAATCGTTTTTCTAAAATGGAGTGCAAAATACGGGATAATTTTTCAGAAATGCAAAAGAGCCGTTGAATATTTCCAAAAAAAATCTTTATAACAGCTACTTACTGATAATTAGCTCTTCGCGAACCATATTTAATGCCTTTAATGCCGACTGTTTTATTACCCGTTCCCTGTTTCCTCCAAAGAAGAATTTTTCTGCCCTGACAGCATCACCATTGGCTATGGCAATCCATACTGTGCCAACAGGCTTCTCTTTGGTACCTCCCGATGGTCCGGCAATCCCGGATGTGGCAACAGCCATGTCACTGCCTGTTGATTCCATAATACCTCTTGCCATTTCTATTACCACTTCCCTGCTCACCGCTCCGTGGGCTTCCAGAGCTTTTGCGCTTACTCCCAGAAGATTCTGCTTTACACTGTTTTCGTATGCAACAACACCTCCTTTAAATACCGCTGATACTCCGGCCATAGCTGTCATAAGTTGTGCAATATACCCGCCGGTACAACTCTCGGCCACTGAAAGCGTTTTATTTTGTTCCAGAAGAAGTTGCATAACAACCGACTCCATGGTGTCTTCGTTGTATCCTATTATCAGCTCAGGTATGATTTTGTGAAGCTCGGCTGTGAAGCCCATAACCTGATCTTTAAGCATTTGAACGTCGTTCCCTGTGGCGGTAATTCGCAACCTTACCATTCCCGGCCGCGGAAGGTATGCAAGCTTTACATTTTCAGGAAGACTCTCTTCCCATCCGGCAATCCGTTCGGCCAGCCATGACTCCCCGACTCCGTGTGTAATTACAGTATGACGAAAAATTGCACTGCCATTATTTTTTCTTTTCAAAAAGGGAATCGCCTCTTCACTCATAATCGCTTTCATCTCCATTGGAACTCCGGGCATGGAAATGAAAATTGTATCTCCACGCTCGAAAAGCATTCCCGGAGCTGTGCCAACACTGTTGGGTAAAATTGTACAACCTTTTGGAAGCATGGATTGTTGCCTGTTTCGTTCAGTGAACTTATAGCCTCTTTTTGCAAACATCGCCTCAATATGCAGGTATGTTGGCACATGGTTTTCCAGAACTGTATCGAAATATTCACACAGAACTGTTTTTGTGATATCATCGTTTGTGGGTCCCAAGCCGCCGGTAATTAACACAGCATCGGCATGTTGTGAAGCTAAATGCATTGCATCCTTAATATCTTCTGCCCTGTCGGAAACCGCGGTTATCCGTATTACTTCAATGCCTGCATCAGTGAGTTGTTCTCCCATCCATGCAGCATTGGTATTGACTACCTGGCCTATAAGAAGCTCATCGCCGATGGATATTATTTCTACTTTCATGGTGGATATAAATTTGATCTGCAAAGATAACTGTGATTTTCAGATTATGTTTCCCTACCTTTGCTTTTTAAATTTTCATTATGAAAACTTTTAAATCTTCCGAACTGGTGCTGAACAGCGATGGCGCTGTTTACCATCTCAACCTCCATCCCGAGGAATTGGCCGATACTGTTATTGTTGTTGGTGACCCGGGGAGAGTGTCGCAAATAAGTGGTTATTTCGATCGCATTGAACTTAAGCGCAGCAACCGCGAAATAGTATCGCATACAGGATATCTTAATGGCGTAAGGCTTACGGCAATGAGTACCGGTATGGGTACTGATAATATTGATATTGTGATGAATGAGCTCGATGCACTGGTGAGCTTCGACCTGAAAAACAGAACGCTGAAAGATAAACCAGGGAAACTAAGAATTATCCGCCTTGGGACTTCCGGCGCCCTGCAACCTGATATTCCTGTGAATTCATTTGTGATATCGCGTTATGCATTGGGTCTCGACGGGCTGCTCTATTTCTACGATATCCCTGAAGGAATTATCATTGAAGAGCTGGGGCAGAATTTCCGGAAGCATGTAAACTGGAGTAGGTTACTGCCTCATGTATATGGTGTTGAAGGCTCGCAGGAGTTGCTGGAACGTTTCCGTGGTCCGAAGTTTTACCATGGCATCACCGCCACTGCACCCGGATTTTACGGCCCGCAGGGACGGGTAATGCGTCTTGGTATTCAGTACCCTGAAATGAATAATCTTATGCAGAGCTTCAGCTATAAAGGGGTAAAGCTCAGTAACTACGAAATGGAAACTTCGGCATTATATGGTTTAGGTGGTGCTTTGGGTCATGATATGCTCACTGTTTGTGTGGCAATCGCCAACAGAGCTACCGGTGATTTTGCTTCCGACTATCACAAATCTGTAAGAGAACTTATAGAATTAGTGCTGGAGACATTAACATCATAGGGGTTTTCAAAGGCTGTAAGCTCAATGGCGGGCAGCTTTCTTCTTATCAGCCAGGAAAGGCGTGTGAAATATTCACTTCCAATTTCAGAATATCCGTGTAATGTTTCTGCAAGTTTGAGGGTTTCGGGAAAACGATCTTCCTGACGCTGGCGTGCTCTCTCTGCACGGAAGTCGCGGTAAGTACTTCCCACATTCAGATTGTAAAGGTAATCCCTGATGCCGTCAAGCGGTGTATCATAAGCTCTTACCATGAATGATTGGTTTTCTGCTCCTTCAGGAACTATTCCGCAACCGGGTTTAAAACAACGTATGCCAAAAAAATTGTTTCCCTCAGCAGCAAATCGTGAACGTCCCCATTCTGACTCCAACACTGCCTGTGCCAGCACCAACTCCTCAGGAACTTTATCCACACGTATGAGAAGCTGCCGGATTTGTCGGCGAAACTGCTCCGGTGTTGTGTAAATTGAAAACTCGAAACTTGTTTTATAGTTCCTTGAAATCTTCTGAAGATACTGTAAAGAAGATGTGGTAACATGATTGTCGGTTTCAAAGCGCCCGGAGATGCGTTCTATCTTTTCGCGAACCCATAAAACTTCGTTGTTTGCCTGTATGATTTCAGGAATCATAGTCT
The DNA here is from genome assembly GCA_002869405.1 of Marinilabiliales bacterium. Lineage (GTDB taxonomy): Bacteria > Bacteroidota > Bacteroidia > Bacteroidales > BM520 > BM520. The sequence goes on along the minus strand of PKSY01000098.1, from coordinate 7,276 downwards.
CCACAAATGTCTTGTTCTCCTCGCTGATGCCGGAAGGATAGGTCAGCTCAAACTGCTGATTTGAATACTGAGCCTGCAATACAAACACGAAAACAAATGGGAAAATGACTGAAAGGATTGTTCGTCTGATCATATGTTCTATTAATACATGACAAAAGTATCACATTTTTTCTTTTGTGAAAATGGCAGATTAAACTGTCATTTTTGTCACTAATAATTCATTTTTATTACGTAAAAGTCGTATATTTATTGTCGGAGGTAATGAATTATGCCACTGGCATAATTTTCGCTATATGCCCGAATGCTATGAAAGAAGAGAAAGACATACAAAAGCTGGATGCATTGATTAGCCTGATGGATGATCCTGATGAAAAGGTGTTCACTCAAATCCGGGAAGAGCTTTACAACTTTGGAATCAGTGCAGTATCAAGGCTCGAAAAGGCTTGGGAAAACTCCTTTGACCCATTGGTGCAGGACAGGCTGGAGGATGTAATCCATAACTTACAATATAAAAACCTATTTTCTGAACTTCGAAGCTGGTATCTTACCGGTGGAGAAGATCTTTTACAGGGCTTTATCCTTATCTCAAAATCACGTTACCCGGATCTTAATGAAGCTGAAATAACACATCAAATCGGTCAACTCACACAGGATGTATGGCTCGAGCTTAATAAAGACCTTACCGCACTGGCAAAGATCCGTGTGCTGAATCATATCCTCTTTGATGTGCATGGCTTCGATGGTAACCTCGAAAAAATCGGATCTCCATCCAATAATTACATCAATACAGTACTCGAAACAAGAAAAGGAAACCCGCTGTCATTAAGTATTATTTATCTGCTTGTAGCTCAAAGCCTGAAAATTCCCCTGTTTGGAATAAATCTGCCTCAGCATTTTATTGTAGGATATGCTGATGAGAAAAAGATTGGAAATGAAACTATTGTGGACAAAGAGCGCATCAGGTTTTATGTTAATGCATTCCGTCAGGGTAAAATATTTAGTCGTGCCGATATCGAAGCCTTTCTGAAACAGATGAATATAAAACAGGACAAGAGTTTCTTCCTGCCCTGCGATAATATTACTATCCTGAAAAGATTGATTGCAAACCTTATTCTGGCCTATGAGGCTGAAGGAGAAATATCCCGGGTTGATGAACTTAAAGAGTTATCCAAAGCCCTGAATTAAACCCGGGATATGATTATTTATCTTTTAAAATAGATATCCAGAAATGTAAGAATGTTATTCTCAACACGTTTTGTAACATCTTCTATTTCAGCTTTTTCAAATGTTTCGCCTGTGATGTTTTCAAATAACTCGATATAACGGTCTGATACGCTGTTTACGAATTGCTCATCCATAACAGGTACCTTTTGTCCCTCTTTACCCTGGAAGCCATTGTCTATAAGCCACTGACGCACAAACTCTTTCGAGAGTTGTTTCTGTTTTTCGCCGTTGGCCTGACGCTCTTCGTAGCCTTCAAGATAGAAATAGCGTGACGAGTCAGGAGTATGAATTTCATCAATAAGAAATATCTGACCTCTTGATTTACCGAATTCATACTTTGTATCTACCAGAATAAGCCCTTTCTCCGCTGCCATCTCTGTTCCGCGACGGAAGAGTGCTCTGGTATAATTTTCCAGTTTTGTGTATTCTTCTTCACTGACAAGACCCTGTTTGATAATATCTTCACGAGAGATATCTTCGTCATGACCTTCAAGGGCTTTTGTAGTAGGAGTGATTATTGGCTCCGGGAACTTCTGGTTTTCTATCATGCCTTCAGGAAGTGGTACTCCGCAGAGTTCACGTTTTCCGGCTTTATATTCGCGCCAGGCATGACCGGTAAGATAACCGCGAATTACCATCTCCACCATGTAGGGCTCACAATAGCGGCCAAAAGTAACCATCGGATCAGGAGTAGCAATCTTCCAGTTGGGAACAATGTCCTCTGTGGCATCAAGAAACTTTGCGGCGATTTGGTTTAATACCTGCCCCTTGTAAGGGATCCCCTCAGGAAGTACAACATCAAAAGCCGAGATGCGATCGGAAACAACCATCACCATATATTCATCAGCGAGGTTGTAAACATCTCTTACCTTTCCTTTGTACACACCTTCCTGTCGCGGAAGGTCGAAATTCGTAGCAATTAGTGCATTTTTCATTGTATAGTTATTTTATTTAATAATACTCTCTTTCAGTGTTTGTTAGTCATCGCCACGTTTCTCTTTATTATCTCTCTCTTCACTACTCCCGTGGTCTGCTTCGTAGGCATTTATGATTCTGGTAACCAGTTTATGCCGTACTACATCTTTTTCATTGAGATAAACAAAATTTATCCCCTCAATGTTCTTTAAAATTTTTGAGGATTGCACTAATCCTGATGCCTGCCTTGGAGGAAGATCGATCTGCGTAATATCTCCTGTAATAACAAATTTTGCAGACTGTCCCATGCGTGTAAGAAACATCTTAAGCTGATTGGGGGTTGCATTTTGTGCCTCATCTAAAATGGCAAAAACCCCGTTAAGGGTTCTTCCTCTCATAAATGCCAGTGGTGCTATTTCTATGGTTCCGTCTTCCAGATAAGTATCCAGTTTCTGATGGGGAAGCATGTCACGCAATGCATCATATAGTGGCCTCAGGTATGGATCCAGCTTGTCTTTGAGGTCGCCGGGAAGGAACCCCAGGTTTTCTCCGGCCTCCACCGCCGGACGGGTAAGGATTATCTTCCGCACTTCTCTGGCCTTTAGTGCCCGCACTGCCAGAGCCACTGCTGTATAGGTCTTTCCTGTTCCGGCCGGTCCAATGGCAAACAGCATATCATCTTTTTCCAAAGCGGAAACCATTTTTCGCTGATTTGCTGTGCGCGGCTTTATAACCATACCGTTTCTGCCATAAACCAGTATCTCCCCATTTTTATTTTGATCTTCAGATCTTTTCTCCTGCTCAAACTGAGGTGAAACTACTCTGCTGATTAGCGAAGAATCAATCTTCCCATAGGTATCATATGCATGTAATAAACGATCGAAGCAAGTCTCAAAGCTTTCAATATCAGCATCACTGCCAATGATTTTCATAACCTCTCCGCGCGCAATGATTTTCAACTTCGGGAATATATCCCTAAGCATATTAAGGTTAGAATCGTTGGCTCCGTATATCTCTACCGGGCTGTATGAGGCCAGGCTTAAAATTCTTTCAGGCATAGTTCTATTATGATTATGCAAATTTAAGGTAATTATCATTAAGTTTGTAACTTTGCAGCTTAACCGAAGAATATGCAGATCATAACCCTTCTGAGTGATTGGGGAACCAAAGACCCGTATCTGGCAGCAGTAAAAGGTCGTATCTTAAGCGGTACGCCTGAAGCCATTATTGTGGACTTAAGCCATGACGTGACTCCTTTTGATATTACTCAGGCGTCTTTTATTTTACGTCAGGCGTATAAAAATTTCCCGGAAGGGACTATCCACATCATCGGCCTTAATACTGAAGCGTCCATTGAAACACCTCATACTGTGCTGAAATTTGAAGGTCAGTATTTTATCGGTGCCGATAATGGAATCTTTAATCTTTTGATGGCAGGTGAGGAAGCTGAACAAATTGTTGAGCTTGATATTATGCAGGACTCACCGTTTTTTACTTTTTCCACCCGCGATCTTTTTGTTAAGGCAGCCGTTCTTCTGGCAAAAAACGAACCCATCGAAAAATTGGGAACAGCAAAAACAGAGGTCAACCAAAGGCTCTCTTTTATGCCTGTGAAAGAAGGAAATATCCTTAAAGGAAAAGTAATTTACATTGATAACTACGAAAACCTGATTACTAATGTGACAGTAGAACAGTTTCAGGAATTTGGTAAAGGAGATCCCTTCAGAATTGACCTGCGGAACTCTCAGTATACGCTCAACAGGCTTTATACAAGTTATGCTGATGTGAATGAAGGCGACCCCGTGGCGCTGTTTGGAACGCACGGATTCCTGGAAATAGCAATCTGCCTGGGCACGGCATCAAGTCTCCTTGGAATGTATGTCGACGATATGGTAAGAATTGAGTTCCTGCGTTAATACAATTCTTCGCTCCTGATTTTCTATCTTTCCCACTCCGGCGAAAAGTATTACTTTTGCGCCAGAAAAAGCATTGTTATGTTTACACTTTTTAAGAAAGAGGTTAACAGTTTCCTGAATTCGCTCATCGGGTATATTGTGCTGTTGGTTTTTTTATTGATTACCGGGCTCTTCCTGTGGGTCTTCCCAATGGAGTTTAACATTCCTGATTATGGGTATGCCAATATCAACGGGTTGTTTATCATTGCACCGTGGGTGTTTCTGTTTCTGATTCCTGCAATTACCATGCGCTCCTTTGCGGATGAACGCAAATCCGGAACCATCGAGCTGTTATACACTAAGCCACTCACAGATTATCAGATCCTTGGAGCAAAGTTCCTGTCTGGTTTTACGCTGGTGCTGATAGCTTTGATACCTACACTGATATATTATATCTCAGTGTATCAGTTGGGCCTGCCTTCCGGAAATATTGACTCCGGAGCAGTCTGGGGTTCCTATATTGGTCTGCTGTTTCTTGGAGGTGCATTCGTCTCAATTGGTGTCTTTGCCAGCTCGCTCAGCGACAGCCAGATCGTGTCGTTTATACTCGCAGTTTTTATGTGCGGTATTATGTACCTGGGTTTCGAATTTATTTATACACTATCTCTTTTTGGTCCCGTTGACCTTACAGTGCGTTCACTGGGAATTCAGGCTCATTATGATTCCATCAGCCGCGGTGTGGTTGACACCAGAGATGTGATTTATTTTCTTAGCGTAATAGCCCTCTTTCTGATGCTTACTAAGCTGGTTATGGAACGTAGAAAATGGTAATGGTTTAGCAAAGCTCTTATGAAAAAGACAAATATTCAAAAAGCAAAAAAACAGAAAAGCCTGCTGACTATCGCTATTGGCGTGCTGGTGTTAATCTCTGTTAATATTGTTGCTTCCCGGTTTTATGGCAGAGCAGATTTAACTGCGGAAAAAAGATATACCCTCTCAGATGCTACCGTGGAAATGGTTAGCCAACTTGATGATATTGTATATTTTAAAGTATATCTCGAAGGTGATTTTCCCTCAGGTTTTAAAAGGCTGAGGAATGAAACCAGGGAAGTACTCCGGCAGTTTAATTCAGTAAACAGAAATGTACAGTTTGAATTCATTAATCCTTCTAGCATTGGAAATAATGTGAATGCTGTTTATGAAGAACTCGTAAGAAAGGGTTTGAATCCTACAGATTTACATGTGCGTCAGGAGGACGGTAGCTCACAAAAAATTATTTTTCCCGGAGCTATCGTATCTTATCGTGAAAAAGAGTTGCCGCTGCACCTTCTTCAGGCTCAGATGAATGTGGGTCATGAAGAGGCTCTGAATAATTCCGTGCAGAATCTGGAGTATAATATCTCAAGTGTTATCCGTCGGCTTACGGAAGCGAAAAAACCAAAAATTGCCTTTATCGAAGGTCACGGTGAACTGGACAACAGGGATACCTGGGATATCGGCAGTGCTTTATCAGAGTATTATCAGGTTGAGAGGATTGCTATTGGCGGGCAGGTTGCAAGTATTACCGAGCGTAACGAATCTGACAGCCTGGGGATTGTAGCCAGGAATAAATACGAGGCACTGATTATTGCACGGCCTGACACACTTTTCTCCGAAAAGGATAAATTTATTCTCGATCAGTATGTAATGAGAGGAGGGAAGATATTGTGGTTTATTGACCCAATGCTTACCGGAATGGATTCACTGCAGTTTACAGGAAATACAATCGGACTTCCGGCAACACTCAACCTTGATGATATGTTCTTCAGGTATGGTGTTCGGTTTGAAAAGAAACTTGTGATGGATCTTTCCTGCCTGCCAATTCCTATTACTACCGGCAATATTGGCGGTCAGCCGCAGGTCGATTTCCTGAACTGGTATTACTTTCCTGTTCTTACTCCGCAGAGTAAACACCCGATAGTAAAAAATCTTAATGTCATTAAAACCGAATTTGTCAGCCCACTGGATACTATCGAGGTTAATGGACTGACCCCAACTGTGCTGTTGCAGACTTCCGAATACAGCCGATTGGTTAATTCACCGGCTTACATCAGTCTGGAAATGTTGCGCGAAGAACCTGATACTCGCATGTTCAGCCATCCTCCGGTGCCTGTAGCTGTACTTATGGAAGGTATTTTCCCGTCTCTTTATACAAATCGTCTTACTCCCGAAATTTTAAATTCCGAGCTGATAGATTTTAAAGACGAAAGTGTTCCTACAGCAATGATATTTGTCGCTGATGGAGATATGCCCGGAAATCAGTTCCGCAGCGGTGATGGTATGCCGCTGCCTGTGGGTTACGATCAGTATACTCAGCAAAGCTTCGGAAACCGCGATTTTATACTGAATGCCGTAAATTACCTTTGTGATGACTCCGGCCTGATAAATGTCCGTTCACGAGACCTGAAACTGCGCCTCCTCGACAGGGCACGCATTAAAGAATCGAAGACAATAATACAGATTATCAACGTTTTAATACCAATGTTGATCATTTTAATCCCGGGGATTTTAAAGATTATTATTCGTAAACGAAAATATAGCAGATAGGAAATATGAAGCGAAAAAGAAATATTTATATCATTGGATTTGTATCATTGATAATCCTTACGGCAGGTGTTTTTTTCACCAATACCGGAAGCTCACTGAATGAAAAGGAGACCGGCTTTGCCATTGAGGATACCTCCACAGTTACAAAGATTTTTATTGCTGATAAGCATGACAGAACCGTGCAGCTTACCAAGATGCCCGGATACTGGGATCTGAATAATACTTTTGTGGCGCATGAGGATAACGTGCGAATGCTGCTGAAGACAATGCAGAGCATCCAGGTGCGTGAGCCTGTATCAAATGCAGCACGTAACACGGTTATAAAACTTCTGGCAGCAGGTGCTACAAAAGTTGAAATTTATCAGATGGTATATCGGATCAAACTTGGATCACTGAAGCTTTTCCCGCATGAAAAATTAACCAGAACCTATTATGTAGGCACACATACTCAGGATAATCTGGGTACTTATATGTTAATGGAGGGAGCAGATAATCCCTTTATAGTATATATTCCCGGTTTCCGAGGGTTTGTCTCTTCCCGCTATCATGCGCGTGAAATCGACTGGCGTGAGCATATTATTTTCAAAAAACGACTGCCGCAAATTGCCTCTCTGCAGGTGGAATATCCCGCAGAACCTGAAGAGTCTTATAAAATT
>PKSY01000212.1 GCA_002869405.1 Marinilabiliales bacterium | reverse complement strand
TTTTATATTGAAAAATGCAAAACCCAAATGAGACTCATTAAAAGAATTTCCCTCATAGTTATAATCCTGTTGGCTCTTATCATCACGTTTTCATACTTATTTCCCGGAAAGATAAAATTCGTTGATAATATTCGTTTTGCCTTACAGGGTCCTATCATGAGTACCGTAGGAAATATTGAACTTGGGGAAGTTACGATTGAAAATGGTGAAGTGGTGGAGAGTGAAATTGACATCACCCTTGAAGAGCTCTATCAGTTCTCCATGAAGATGGAACCCGGCGACATCTTCCTGACCAACACCCGCAGGTACGCCAGCAGTAGTTTTATTCCCGGGCAATGGAAACACTCCGGTATTTATCTTGGAACCAAACAGCAGCTACAACAAAAATTTGGCATGGAGAGCCTCATCTACCTTCACCTTTCACCGCTGATGAATGATAGCTCCCAATATGTCCTTGACAGTAACTCCAAAGGTGTACATGTTCACCAAGTCGATGAACTATCAAACCTTAATAAAGTATCCTACCTCATTGGCTTCACCAGTTTTAGCATCAATGCTGATTTACCGACACAGGAAGCCTTTCTTTTAAAGGCAGCCGGCTACCTGGAAAAGCCGTATGATTTTGATATGGTGTTGAGTGATGATGAGCGTCTCTATTGTTCTGAATTAATCTTTCATGCCCTGAAGTCAATAGATATTATTATCGACCAATGCACTGTCAAAGCAGGAAGGTCAATTATAACTCCCAACGACCTTTTCACCTACTTTGTCCCAAAAGCCATTAAAGGTGATACGTTCATATACCGTGGATGCATCACAAAAAAGGATCATATCGTGGTGGAGCATTTGATTGAGGAATTTTATATTAATGATGAAAACCAAAATAAGGAACAATGAGTCACTTAGAGTTATCAAAGGTTTGATCGACTGACAAAAAGTGCAAAGTTATTTTACCAATAATACCTTAATATACAATGGATTAAAAAATATCATAAATCTATCTGGTCGCATGCAGTATAGATTGAAGCATTTGCTTGTGGTGCATCGTTCGCGGTTCTTTGAGGTATATTCAAAATTGAAATGAAATCAAACTTAATACTAAATATGATTATATTTGGATAATCTAAAAAGTGTGATAGAAACTGGGCTAAAACGTAGTTTTTATCAATATTGCATTCATTGTAGCACCGGCATTTTCTAAAGCAGGTTTATGGATGTATCTGGTTTTTATGGATAGTAAAATTTTATTGAAATGAAGAAAAAACTATTTCCGATCCTCGTATCAGTTCTTTTCGCATCAGTTTCTGGTACAACCGTGGCACAATCCAAACTATTCAATAAAGAAACATTTACCAACAAAGATGGTGAAACCCTCAATTACCGTCTCTTAATCTCCGACTACGATCAAAGCAGCACCTACCCGCTTGTAATCTTTCTCCATGGTTCCGGAGAGCGTGGCGATGACAACGAGGCACAACTGAAGTGGGGAGTAAAGAACTTTGCCACACCGGAAGTGATGAAAAGTTACCGTCCTATCGTTGTTGCTCCGCAGTGCCCTTCCGGGGAAAGCTGGGCAAACCTCTCCCGCTCTGACCTGTCGCTGCGCAGCGAACCCACAAAACCGATGAAACTACTTATGGAGCTCATCGATGAGATTGTTGCCAATTACGCTATTGATAAAGACCGGATATATTTAACAGGACTCTCCATGGGAGGATACGGCACCTATGACCTTATCATGCGACGCCCTGAACTATTTGCTGCGGCTGTACCGGTGTGCGGTGCCGGAGACACAGAAAAAGCAGCGTTAATCAGCAGCATTCCCATATGGATATTCCATGGCGCCAAAGATGATGTTGTTGACCCAAAACATTCCACAGATATGTATTCAGCTCTTGTGAAGGCCGGAGCAAAACCAGGACTTACAATTTACCCCGAGGCAGGGCACTTCTCATGGATTCCTGCATACAGTGACCCGATGCTTATGCCCTGGCTTTTTGATAAAAAGAAATAATTTGTACCTTTCGCTGCATTAAACCAACCCCGGGAAATATGCAATTAATTGCATTATAATCAATGCTTTTCGGGGAGACAGATATTTTTAAAACTTTAGCGATGATGAATGCGACGAAGAGAGTGCCTTTTGGACAGAAAGTAGCTTTTGGGCTTGGTATGCTTGCCAACCAAATGTTTCCTGCAGCGGTAGGTATTTTTATGGTTATTCTGGTACGGGACTTAGGTTTCCCAACGCACTTATGGGGAATCCTTTACTTCCTTCCCAGAATTTTTGACTCCATCACTGACCCTATCATGGGATTTATCTCCGATAACACGCGTTCAAGGTGGGGCCGGCGCAGGCATTACGTTTTCATCGGAGCCATTATCCTCGGATTTTCATTTATTGCCATGTGGCAGCTTTATGCCCATAATAGTCTGTCGTATAATTTTTATTATTTTCTGATCGTTTCGATAATCTTTTACCTCGGCTTAACAATTTTCAGTGTGCCTTATGTTGCCATGGGTTATGAAATGAGTTCTGACTTCCATGAGCGCACCAACATTATGGCTGTTGCACAATGGATTGGTCAGTGGGCATGGGTTATTGCACCATGGTTCTGGGTTATATTGTACCGGCCGGAGTGGTTCGAAACACCTGAGGCCGGAACTCGTCAGCTCTCAATCTATGTGGGTATGGGTTGTATGTTACTGGCTATGATTCCCGCAATATTTATCAAGAGCGAATCAACCCTTGACCGCGACGACTTCGCTCCCCTTAACATGAGAACTATCGGTAAAAGCCTGAAGCAGATTCTTATCGGTTTT
>PKSY01000345.1 GCA_002869405.1 Marinilabiliales bacterium | reverse complement strand
TATCCCATTGGAGCAGAATTTCATATTCCTCACGGATTGGCCAACAGCATTATGTTTGAAGCCGTGATGAAAAGAAATTACGGAGCGATTCCGGAACGATTCAATGAGATTGCCGGCATTATAGCTGGCAGAACCATCCGCAGCAAGGAGGAATTCTTAAACGTGATCCGGAGAATTAAGGAAGAAGTAAATATCAAAGAGACATTATCTGACTTTGGCGTGAAGGAGAATAATGTTCCTCATCTGGCGAAACAGGCAATGAAAGTAACGCGGTTATTGGAGCCGAACCCTGTAGTGATTACGGAGAAAATGGCGACGGAGATTTACCGGGAGTCGTTATAAATTCAATGGAGAGCATGGGGTAGCAAAGGATTCCCCGTGAAACTCAGCACAAACCCGGTGAAACACAGTGTTCCTTATTTAATTTTTAACCACAGAGGCGCAATGACGCCAAGGTTTCACGAAGCCTCATCCAATCGAAATATTAAAATACATCTTTGTGAACCTTAGGTTTCCTTTGAGATCATTGTGTCCCAAAACAAAAAAAGCCATAAAAACTTAATTTTATGACTTTTAAAGTGGTCGGGGTAGCAGGATTCGAACCTGCGACCTCCTGCTCCCAAAGCAGGCGCGCTAACCGGACTACGCTATACCCCGAATATCGTGTGCAATTGTGCGGAGAGAGGGGGATTCGAACCCCCGGTACCCTTGACAGGTACGTCAGTTTAGCAAACTGGTGGTTTCAGCCACTCACCCACCTCTCCGGATGTATTGACATCATTGCGATGATTTCTTATGATCTTTATGAACGTCCCGTAAAACGGACTGCAAAAATAGGTAGTTTTTTTGATTCTGCAAACATAAATCAGATTTCTCTGCGTTTTTTTTCAGGTTATGCAAATCACCGCAACCATACAAATTCCAATGTCTTTTCAAAATGCTTATTACTCAACAAGTTCATCCTTTATGAATGATGTACATAAAAAGGGCATGCTTTCTGTCGGCACTCCCGGTTTAGTGCAGAAAAACTACATTGTGGCTCACTTACCGGAATGTGAACGTCAAAATGACGCTGAAAAAACTCAGCAGCATATCTGATAGCCAGGAACACATCCCGCTTACAACACCTGGGCCCGCCATGGTCTGCAATCACATTTAATGCGCCGGCAGTCATTTTGTTTGATAAACTCCATGATTTTGTAGCTACCGGAGTAGATCCGGTTACCACACTTACTGCAACCCCGGTTCCGATTCCGGCACCACACGCACCCTGAAAGCCACAAAACCCACCGGGAATCACGGAAGACCGTTTTACAGCTGTGGCAACCAATGCAGCCCTCTCTTTCTCGCGTCCTGTAATATTACAATAGGTTGCCACAAGAACAGCCGGAACCAGAATATGATGTTCAGGCCCGTGCATCTTCAACGCGGGCATTTTCATTATCTGGTCTGCCAGAAGTACAGGATCTGTCTGCGATGTTCCTGCACAAACAGTGCGTATCAATTCGCCTGAATCATGAGAATGACATGTGTCACAAATATAATGTCCGTTACTGCAAGTTACATTAACCTCAAAATCCTTCCCGCAAATAACACATTGGGAATGTCTTGTTTCATTGGTATAGACCAATTCTGCTCCACAGGTAATACAATTATTATTATGCATCTAAACCATTTTCGGCAAAAGTAGCATTATCTTGTTTATCATCAAAAAATATACATTTATTGTTATTTAATTAACATTGTTATATTTTTCACAATAAAATTTGGAATATTAAAAAAAGTGTGTGTATATTTGCATAGAAACAATTACGCAACACTAAGCACATGAAGTTAAGCGAATTAACAAGCAAAATCGAAGGTAAGGTTATCACAGGTCACAGCCTCCTGGAAAACGAAGTAGAGTATGCCTTCGCGTCTGACCTGATGAGCGACGTTTTAACAGTAGACAAAGAAGATATCCTGCTTATTACAGGATTAAATAACCTGCAAACTATCAGGACGGCTGAGATGGCAGAGATACGTTTTATTATCTTTGCCAGAAATAAAAAGGTAAATTGCGACATCAAAGAACTGGCGGAAGAGAACAATATTGCTGTAATCGAGTGCCCCTGGTCGGTATTCAAAACATCGGGAGTAATTTATCAACTGGGAATCAAACCGTTATTTTAAAATCGTGCATCTAAAATATAAAATACAGGGAGGCAATTTCAGTAAAGCAGGTTTTGCCAGCAGCGAAGTAAAAAAAATACTGCGGCAACTCAGCATTGAGCCAAAAACTATAAAACGCCTTGTTGTTGCGTTATATGAAGGCGAAGTAAATATTGTGGCACATGCTTATAATGGCCTGATTACCGTGGACATTGACACTGAAAAAGTAACGGTCACACTTAAAGATAACGGACCTGGAATTCCGGATATCGACAAAGCCATGGAACAAGGATACTCCACGGCATCTGCGGCAGTAAGAGAAATGGGATTTGGCGCTGGTATGGGGCTGCCGAACATGAAAAAGAACACTGATGAAATGACTATTAAAAGTGTTGTTAATGAAGGCACTGAAGTCATATTCATTAATTATATTTAACTATGGAACAAAATGTCTTTCACCACGCTTTCAGCGTCGATAAATCAGTTTGTATCGGATGTACACACTGCATGAAAGTCTGCCCGACTCAGGCTATTCGGGTCAGAAACGGCAAGGCTGAAGTGATGCCCGAACGCTGTATCGACTGTGGCGAATGCTACCGCGTTTGTCCGGTGCATGCTTTCCGCATTGGTGAAGACGACCTCTCGGATATTATTCAGTTCCCGGTTAAAGTTGCGCTGCTACCGGCAGTATTTACAGGCCAGTTTCCGGATGATATATCCACCGACAGAATTTATCAGGCAATTCACCAGCTTGGATTTTCTCATGTCCATGAGGTTGAGCAGTCGGTGGATTTCCTAAAGGAAAAAACACTTCAGTACCAAATCTCTGACGATGAAAGTCCGCACATATCTTCCTTCTGTCCGGCAATTGTCAGACTGATACAAATCAGATTCCCGTCGTTGACAGATAACATTATCAGGCTCAGAGTTCCACATGACCTTACAGCGGAACTTATTAAAAATGACTTCATTAAAGAAGGCTATAAAGACAGCGAAATAGGAATATTCTATATTACACCTTGCGCGGCAAAAATTGCTGCAGTAAAAAGCCCGGTTGGTGAAGACAAAAGTGTTATCAATGGGGTTATCAATATGGACAGCCTATATAATAAGGTGATGGCTCTGATAAAAAAAGAGGACAAAACCTCATCCGCACAACACAGAACACATCTGGGTGCAGATGCTATAACATGGAGCCTGACCAATGGTGAATCAAAGCATGCACATGGTCGCGCATTAGCTATAGACGGCATAAAGAACGTCAGTGAATTCCTGGAAAAAATTGAAAATGAGGAGATAACAGATGTTGACTTCCTGGAGCTCAGAGCCTGTGATGAATCATGCGCCGGAGGAATTCTTTGCACTTCCAACAGGTTTCTAACTGCAGAAAGGCTGCAGAAGAGGGCAAGAAAATCAGAGTTAGCAAACAGAGACTCAGATCTTACAGGAGAAAATAATCCTGAAGCAAACAGATTTCTGGAGCAAAAAATGACACTCGAGCATATTGAGCCCCGCCCTATAAGGCTTGACATAGAAATCGGTACGGCTCTCAAAAAGATTGAGCGCATCAGAGAATTGATGTGTTTTCTCCCGGGCTTCGACTGTGGCGCTTGCGGCGCCCCCGATTGCAGAGCGCTGGCAGAAGATATCGTGCAGAAAAAAGCAAATGTTTCAGATTGTGTATTCATGCAGCATAACAACCTGCTGGACAGGGAGCATGCACAACGTATCATATATAAAATTTGGGGTGAAGAAGCCCTTAATAAAGACTGTTCTAAAAAAGGAGCAAAAAATGAAGGTAACTGACATTTTAAATTGGGAGAACACATCTCTGGCCTGTGGTAAAAACAGCATTGAAAATCAGATAACTAATGGTTATAACTCTGATTTATTGAGTGATGTAATGGGAAATGCAAGTGAAGGAATGGCATGGATAACCATACAGACTCATAAAAACCTTGTGGCTGTTGCTTCCCTTAAAGACCTCGCATGTATCATTATCGCAAACAACAACAAACCGGCTCATGATCTTCTTGATGCTGCTGAAGAAGAAGGTATTCCGGTAATCACAACTTCACTCCCGGCTTTTGAGTTTGCCGGTAAATTGTATAACGAGCTCAACAAATAATGTCCAACGCTGCAACTGAAAAATTAAACGATTTTAATGCCGACCTGCATATACACACTGTTTTAAGTCCATGTGCAGATTTGGAAATGAGTCCTGTTAATATTATCAGGGAGGCGCAGCGCAAAGGACTGGATATCATTGCCATTACCGATCATAATGCATCAGCTCACTGTAAGGTTACCGGTGAAATAGGAAAAGAAGCAGGTATCTTCGTAATATACGGAATTGAAGTTACTACCTCAGAAGAGACTCACTGCCTCACTTATTTTGAAAGCCTTGAAAAACTAGCTGAATTTCAGGAAATTATAGACAACACAATTCTTAAAATCAAAAACAAACCAAAAAGATTCGGGTATCAGGTCATCGTCGATAAAAATGAAAATATCCTTGGAGATATTGACTGGTTGCTACTTAGCGCCGTAAAGCTCAGCCTCGACGAAGTAACAGAAAAAGCCCATAATCTTGGCGGAATAGTGATCCCTGCTCATATCGACAGAAGCATGTTTTCACTAACAAGTCAGTTGGGATTTGTACCTCCAGATTTACAAGCTGATGCCTACGAAGTATCAAAGTTCTCAACTCCGGAGGAAATGATATCGAAATACCCATATCTGAGAAACAAGACCTTTATAAGAACTTCAGATTCACATTACCTTAAAGATATTGGGAGTGTCAGCACCGTTTTGAGAATAAAAAGCCGTTCCTTTGAGGAGATAAAGATGGCTATTAGCAATACCTGCGAACGAAAGGTGATTATAAACCGATAGTAATGAAAGAGATCTGCGAAAATATCATCGACATTGTCAATAACTCGATCAGGGCGGAAGCAACCCTTATTAAGATAGAAGTCCACGAAAACAAGAAAGCCGATACAATGACTCTTGCGATTACGGACAATGGCACAGGCATGGACAGGGTTACCCTGAATCGCATTGCAGATCCTTTTTACACCACAAAACAGAATAAAAAGACCGGACTGGGAACTTCTCTTCTTAAGTATCATGCTGAGCTGACAGGGGGTCATTTTTTCATATCCAGCGAATCAGGGAAAGGCACAAAGGTTATTGCAGAGTTTGGCTTAACACATGTCGACAGACAGCCCCTCGGAGATATCACAGGCACTCTCCTGCTCTTCCTTACAGGTCATCCTGACATTCAATTCAAATATAATCATATCACAGGCAAAGGAACGTTTAAACTCGATTCTTTCGAATTATCAGAGGCTTTAGAGATGAAGCTTAATTCACCCGGAGTAAGGCCGGTAATCAAGGAGTTTATTGAAAACAACCTTATGGAGATTGGGGCCGGAGAATAAGACTATCCAATACATTTACTCTAAGGAGAGGCGCGATAAATCGCGCCTCTCCATCACTATATCTAAACATTAACCCTACTGTTATTTAGACCTCTTCTAAATTCATTGTTATTTCATTAACAATGTGAATTTTTTCACAGAAAAATTTGGAGTGTAATAAAAAAGGGAATAGTTTTGCCTCGGGATTTTGGTTAGAGAACCACTGCCGTTGGCCCGTTCTTAGATAAATGAGTTTGCAGAGCACGAGTTAGCAGAATAGAACGATTAAGGAAGTGGATAATCAATTCGGGTCAACGGCAGTATTTTTTATCATATAATGTATTATATTTGAGGTTTATAACCGGAATCAACACCAAAGCATATTTTTAAAAGAGATTTAATCATCCATAAATCAATAAGGAGATAAAATGGCAAAAATCACATCACTGAACGACCTCCGCAAGATCAAGGACGATCTGCAGGAGAAAATTCGCCTCAGGGAAAATGCTGAAAGCCCTGAATCCATGGCTCAGATCAAAGTAGGTATGGCTACTAGTGGTATTGCTTCAGGTGCAAAAGAGATTTTCAACTTCCTGGTTGAAGAACTCGACAAGCGCAATGTAAGCGCAGTAGTTACCCAAACCGGGGACATGGGATACAGCTATGCTGAACCCACCATCGAAGTTACACTTCCGGGTCAGGATCCGGTTGTTTTTGGCTATGTAACCGTTGATAAAGCTGATGAAATTATCGAAAAGTATATCCGTAACGGTGAACTTATCGAAGGTATCATCCCGGCAAATTATAAAACTATTGACGACTAAAACAGGAGAAGAAACTATGGCTACATTCAAATATCACCTGCTGATTTGTGGTGGTACCGGTTGTAAGGCATCTGACAGTGATGGCATTATTACCAGTCTCAACAAAGAAATTAAAGAAAAAGGCCTTGAAAACGACGTAAAAGTTGTAACCACAGGTTGCTTCGGATTTTGCGAAAAAGGTCCTATCGTAAAAGTACTTCCTGATAATACATTCTACACTCAGGTAACTCCCGGTGATGCTGCAGAAATTATCCAGGAACACATTATTAAAGGTCGTAAAGTAGAACGCCTGCTCTACACCGACCCTGAAACAGAAAACCATATCGCTGACTCCAAGCATATGGGTTTCTATCAAAAACAAATTCGTATCGCATTGCGAAACTGTGGGTTCATTGATCCGGAAAATCTCGATGAGGCAATCTCACGTGATGCATATATGGCTCTCGGTAAAGCGCTTACGGAAATGACTCCTCAGGAAGTTATTGACGAAATCAAGAAATCAGGTCTTCGTGGTCGTGGCGGCGGAGGTTTCCCTACCGGTCTTAAGTGGGAATTCGCATCCAAAAACGAAGCCGATCAAAAATATGTAGTTTGTAATGCTGATGAAGGTGACCCGGGAGCATTTATGGATCGCTCCATCCTTGAAGGTGACCCTCACACAGTGCTTGAAGCCATGGCTATCTGTGGTTATACCATGGGTGCCGATAAAGGTCTCATCTACATTCGTGCTGAGTATCCGCTCGCAATTAAACGTCTTAAAATCGCTATTGACCAGGCTCGTGAATACGGCCTCCTGGGTAAAAATATACTCGGCACTGACTTTAACTTTGATATAGAGCTTCGTTATGGTGCAGGTGCTTTCGTTTGTGGTGAGGAGACCGCTCTTATTCACTCTATGGAAGGTGAACGCGGAGAACCTACTTTCAAACCTCCGTTCCCTGCTGAATCAGGTTATAACGGCAAGCCCACCAACGTAAACAACGTTGAAACTTTCGCCAGCGTTCCTGTTATTCTTCTTAAAGGTGCTGATTGGTTCAGCAGTATAGGAACTGAAAAATCAAAAGGAACAAAAGTATTTGCTCTTGCCGGTAAGATTAACAACGTAGGTCTTATTGAAGTTCCTATGGGCACCACACTCCGCGAAGTAATCTTCGAAATAGGTGGTGGAATCAAGGATGGCAAAAAATTCAAAGCAGTACAAACAGGTGGTCCTTCAGGTGGTTGTCTTACAGAAAAACATCTTGATACACCAATCGACTTTGATAACCTCATCGCCGAAGGCTCTATGATGGGTTCAGGTGGTATGATTGTTATGGATGAAGACGATTGTATGGTTTCTGTTGCAAAATTCTATCTCGACTTTACTGTTGAAGAGTCTTGTGGTAAGTGTACTCCTTGCCGAATAGGTAACAAGCGTCTCTATGAGATTCTGGATAAGATCACCAAAGGCGAAGGTACTATGGAAGACCTCGACAACCTGAAAAATCTTTCTAACGTAATAAAAGACACCGCCCTTTGTGGTCTGGGTCAGACTTCCCCGAACCCTGTATTATCAACACTGGATAACTTCTGGGACGAATATGTAGCTCACGTTACTGATAAGAAATGTCCGGCCGGCGCTTGTACCGACCTGATGAATTATAACATCATCGAAGAGAATTGTGTTGGTTGTACAGCTTGTGCAAGAGCGTGTCCGGTGAACTGTATTACCGGTGAGCGCAAGATGCCTCATCACATCGACCAGGCTGCATGTATCAAGTGTGGTACCTGTATGGAAAAATGTAAGTTTAACGCAATTGAATTAATCTAATCGGGGGCTTAACTATGGCAAATATCAAATTAACAATAGATAATAAAGTAGTGGAAGTTCCTGCGGGAACGACCATCCTTGAGGCCGCAAGGCAAAACAATATTCATATCCCGACGCTTTGTTACATGAACCTCGGAGATATGAACATCGAGAACAAACCCGGCGGATGCCGCGTGTGTGTGGTGGAGGTTGAAGGAAGAAAAAACCTCGCTCCTTCCTGTGCAACAAATGTTGCAGAAGGCATGGTAGTGAAAACAAATACAGTTCGTGTTCTTAATGCCCGCGCAACTGTAGTCGAACTCATCCTGTCTGACCACCCGGCAGATTGTCTTATCTGTGCAAAGAACGGAAACTGCGAACTTCAGACTCTGGCTCAGGATCTTGGAATCCGCAAAATTTCCTATCAGGGAGAACAATCTACTTACCGCGAAGATACATCACCTTCAATTATCCGCGATGTTGACAAGTGTATTATGTGTCGCCGCTGTGAAACAATGTGTAATGATGTTCAGACTGTTGGAGCACTTTCAGCCATCAACAGAGGGTTTGAAGCAGTGGTTGCTACCGCATTTGAGCAGAACCTTGAAAAATCAACATGTACATATTGTGGTCAGTGTGTGGCAGTTTGCCCTACTGGTGCGTTGACAGAAGTCGACCATACACAACAGCTTATCCGCGATCTTGCTGATCCTAACAAAACAGTTGTTGTACAAACTGCACCTGCAGTACGTGCTGCACTTGGTGAGGAGTTTGGTAATGAACCCGGAACGCTGGTAACAGGAAAAATGGCTGCGGCACTTCGTCGTCTTGGCTTTGACCATGTTTTTGACACAGACTTTGCTGCCGACCTCACAATCATGGAAGAAGGCACTGAGCTTCTTGGCCGCCTGAATAAATTCCTGGCCGGTGACAAGAATGTACCATTGCCAATTCTTACTTCTTGCTGTCCTGCATGGGTGAACTTCTTCGAGCATAACTTCCCGGAGATGCGTGATATTCCTTCAACAGCCCGTTCTCCTCAGCAGATGTTTGGTGCTATAGCTAAAACATACTTCGCTGATAAGATTGGCGTAAACCGTAAAGAGCTCGTTGTAGTATCTATCATGCCTTGTCTGGCTAAAAAATATGAGTGTCAGCGTGATGAATTCTCTGTTGACAATGATCCTGATGTAAACTACTCTATTTCAACAAGAGAGCTGGCACATCTGATCAAGCAATCCAATATGGACTTTAATAATCTTCCTGATGAAGACTTCGACAACCCATTGGGCGAGTCTACAGGTGCAGCAGTAATCTTCGGTACTACCGGAGGTGTTATTGAAGCTGCTACCCGTACTGCATATGAAGTACAAACAGGCAAGAACTTAGAGAACGTTGACTTTGAACAGCTCCGTGGTTTCGAAGGTATCCGTTCAGCAACAATTGATTTTGATGGTACTCCTATCAACATCGGCATTGCACACGGACTGGGTAACGCACGCAAACTTCTTGAGAGCATCAAAGACGGCTCCAATAAATTCCACGCAATTGAAATCATGGCCTGCCCCGGCGGCTGCATCGGCGGGGGAGGTCAACCTTTGCACCATGGTGACTCCAGCATCCTTAAAGCTCGTATGAAGGCTATTTACTCTGAAGACGAGAATAAGACGCTGCGTAAATCGCATGAAAACCCATATATCAAATCTCTCTACGAAGAGTTCCTCGGCGAACCTCTCAGTGAAAAAGCACATCACCTGCTGCATACTCACTACTTCGACAAGAGTAAAAATGATATCTTCATCGATTAATAAGCCATTGGTAAATTTAACAAAGTAAAGGAGACAAAAATATGTCAAGCGTTAAAGTAAAACTCAAGAAAACGGATATAGACAAACTGGCAGAAGTTTGTAAATCATTCAATAATGAACCCGGTGAGCTTATCAATGTGCTTCATAAAGCCCAGGAGATCTTCGGATACCTCCCATCAGAAGTGCAGGAAGTAATTGCCCACGAGCTCAAAGTACCTGTGGCGAAAGTTTATGGTGTGGTAACATTCTACTCGTTCTTCACCATGACTCCAAAAGGTAAATTCCCTATCTCTATATGTACCGGTACAGCGTGTTATGTGCGTGGTGCAGAGAAAGTACTCGACGAGTTCAAGAAAGAGTTAAACATCCAGGTGGGTGATACTACTGCCGATGGTAAATTCTCTCTCTCTTGCCTGCGCTGCGTTGGTGCATGCGGACTTGCTCCCGTAGTACTTATCGGTGAGAAAACATATGGTCGTGTAGCTCCTGATGATGTAAAACAGATCATCAAGGAATACATGGATCAGTAAGAATATACATTTCGGGCGGCGTTTCTTGCGCCGCCCTGTTAAGGAACCTGATATTTCTACAGGTTTTCTCCTTAGTTTTGGTGGTTTTTGATCCCTACCCTCCCGGGTGGGGACTTTTTATTTGTAATATCGTATCAGCCACGATAAATTACAACCATAGAACAATCAAAGCCATGACTTACAAGCAGCCACGATAAATCGTGGCTCTCCAATATCTGTTTTTAACAATGTGCTGGAGAGACGCGATTCATCGCGTCTAAAAGGCTCATTTCCATATCCCTATACCTGCATGAACATTTTTTACTTCAACCTGTAACTCCACGTAACATCCACAACATGAATATGCTTTGTCTTTTTCTGCGGATAATCCTGAAAAAAATATCCAAACTTCACACTATGCCTCTTGGGTAAGTTCCAGTCCAGATAGCCTCCATATTTGATCTTTGAAATAAAAACATCAGGTGTTTGCAGGTAATACTCTACAAAGATCTCCGGGTCGATTTTACACTTACGGATATTATAGCCCAGTTTACCTTTAAATCTCAATGCATTACGATACTCAGGCACTTCTTCATATTCAGTGTAATTGGAATAGCGGGTTCTGAATTGTAAATCAAAGCGCCGGATATCCTGTTTCAGGGTTATATCTGCCGAGTATCGCAATACATAAACAGGGTTTTTTGAATCAAACTCATGATCTAAACGCAGGCTTCCGCCGATTTCCAGAAACTTCCACAGGTCATATTCAACACCATAATCAACAAGCCATTCTGTTGGTTCCTGAAAACTTAATGCATGAATCTCCGGTTTTAGTTCCATGGTAAGATTCTTTACCGGCTCCCATTCCAAGGCGAATGCATATCTGGCATATATTTCCTGTGAATTTGAGGTGGCATTAATAAGTATTAACAACAACCCCATAAGAAGTAATCTTTTCATCCCTACTTTGCCTCCGTATCGGTATTTTTATAAAACACATATACCTCTGCACTGTCCCGCAGGAAATCAATGCTTTTTACAACCACGCGCGTAACAGGAAGACCTGTACGTTCAGTAATATCCTGAACCATCTCTTCGTATTTCTCCGGAACGATAAGTTCAATACGCTCGTACTTTACACTCATCCGGAGTTCTTTGTTAAAGAACGGACTAATTTCAAGGTAGTAGAGCAATCCCAGGATAAATGCATTGGCAAGGAACATTTCAGCATAACTGATTTTCTTATTTGCCAAAGCATTTACAACAGAAATACCAATAACCACAAACAAGTAGGTCATCTCCTTAATTGGTATTGTTTCAGTCCGATATCTTAAAATTCCAAATACAGCAAACAGACCAAGGGCAAACCCAAGCTCCAGCTTCACATTTTCGAGCATAAAACAGATCAAAAAGACAACCATGGAAAGTGCCAGAAAAGCAAACGTATAATTTTTCCCACTTCTTGAATTTCGATAAATAAACCGAACGAGCAGATAAACTACCGCCAGATTAAAAAGAAGTCGAAACATCAATTCAAAAAAATCCTCCGCATCGATTAACCTCATACTGAATATCTCAGTTTGAAGTAGCTGTGAGAAATTCTCAAACAATAATATGCTCATATGCCATTTTTTGATTTAGTTATAAAGCCGGAGCTTCATTTTAAAATTGTTTCTTTTGAGATTTTTATCTAAAAGGGCCCTACCCATACAATATTTGCTAAAACCTTGCGGATAGGCTCTGATACCTTTTAATACTTTCTTCATTTTAGAGCTATGATCAAACATTTCATGCTTAACCTCAATTATCGCAACATCACCCAGATTCCTTTCGCCGAGAGAATTTTTTACACGATAGTTTGTATCTATTGTACATCGCTCCTTATAGTCCTTTCTAACCAGAGTAATGCGATCGAACCATATCCCGATGGCCGGAGAAAGATTTCCGGCAGCCTCGTGTATGTATTCTCTAAGAAAGCCTGCTTCCTTTTCTGAAATGCCGGTTTCGAATTTTTCCAGAGGCAAACGTCGTTTTACTGTGTTATTTTTATTCGTTTTGATTTTTAATTCCAGAAAAACATCACCGCTGGCTTCATAACTGCGTTTTCTGATCTTATATCTGGGCAAACGTTTGTTGTGGTGATCAAGGTAGGAGATGTTATTCACGCTATCATAATATAATGTATGGTAGGGAAGAGATTGCATATTATTATACTCAACAACGTGATAATCAGCTTCCAGTGCATGAAAAATATCTTCCAGTCTCTCAAGCGGGATAACATATTTCAGGTCAACACGTCTGCTAAACACTACCTTTCGGGCTTCTTCAAGATTACACTCCTGATAATTTGAAAACAATTCCTTCATAGTTTCTTAACATTGCAAGGTACAAAATTCCATCGATCAGAAAACCGCATAAAATAAATATCTTTGATTCTTCAGAATTGAAAAGAAACATTATTAAGACCCTATGGTTTTAATAGCACATAAAGGTTATGAGAATATGAAAAAAAGCAAGATATTTCTTATTGTATTCCTCGTAGTAATTTCTGCAGGTCTGAGCAACCGGTTAATCGCTCAGGAGTCAGAACACCCGCTCTTCACAGGAGGAATGTTTTTACACATCGGATATCTTTCCAATGAACGCCCTGAAGCAAACATTGACGGAATCACTAAAGGCCTCGGCGGAAAACTGGTCTTTTATACAGGTAAGCATATAAGAATCGGAACTGAAGGATACGCATCAACATTCAATTATCCGTCAGATAAAGGATTCTATAAACTTGGATGGGGTGGTGCTGTAGTTGAATTTTACAAAGAATATAACAGGTTGGCATTTGTTGGAGGAGCTACTGCCGGCAGGGGCGGAATCAAGGATTTGTATCTAAAAGATGCAAACATTTATGACAGAGAGCCGGATGATGCAATTTATGAAAAGCAATCATTTTGGGTGTTTACTCCATCAATAAGCTCAGAATATCTTTTATCGGAAAAAATAAGACTAGTTGTAAAAGCAGATTATATCCTTGCCCCCGGTTCCGGTGTGGAAAAAATGACGGCATCAGGGCCTAAATTGTATGTGGGAATACTTTTTTCACATTAATTACCAATTTTCTTTTTATTTTGCACATATGTTCATTACTTTTGCAGCGAAAAGTAAAATGAAAGCTTTATGCCGCGTCCGAAGAATGAACGAATTGTTGTAAATCCTCCCTTGTTCACCAAGTTCAAACCCATTGGTGTAAGGCCTGATTTATTAAAAGAGACAAAGCTAACCCTGGATGAATACGAAGCGCTGCGTCTCGCTGACCTGGAGGGCTTTTCGCATGCAGATGCTGCCGGAGAAATGGAGATCAGCCGATCAACTTTCAGCAGGCTTGTTGAGAACGCCAGAAAAAAAGCCGCAACCTTTATTATTCAGGGTACATTCTTAACCATTGAGGGCGGCAATATTCATTTTAGAAGCAATATTATTAAATGTGTGGATTGCGGACATATGTTCAATACAAATATATCACATGAGATAAAAAAATGCCCCAAATGTCATTCTGAGAACCTTCTCAATCTGGCAGGCGGATTCGGTCACGGTAAATGTTGTATCAAATCAGACGAATAAAAACCAAGTACGATGAAAATAGCTATTCCAACAGTAAACAAAAAACTAACGGCCCACTTTGGCCACTGTGAACTTTTTGCCATAGTTTATACTAATGGTAATGATATTGAAAAAACAGAATATGTTGACCCTCCGGTTCATCAGCCTGGGGTTTATCCAAGGTTTTTAGCAGAACAGGGCGTTGAGGTAATCATCGCCGGCGGAATGGGACAGAAGGCACAGGATCTTTTTGCCGCAAATAACATTAAGGTATTTATGGGAGTGAATGAGGACACACCTGAAAAGCTTGCAAAGCAATACCTGGAGCAGGAATTAAAAACCGGTGAAAACCAATGTACTCACTAAGAAATGTTTAAAATTGCCATTGCCAGCGGTAAAGGAGGAACAGGAAAAACAACACTTTCTGTGAATCTGGCTGCCATGCTATCTGATTCAGAGAGTGTAAGACTTTGTGACATGGATGTGGAAGAGCCGGACTCAGGTCTTTTTCTAAACGTAGATCAAAAGGAAAAAACCGTAATCCAACGCTTTACCCCGCAATGGGATGAGGATAAGTGTACCCTTTGCGGGAAGTGTCAGGAAAACTGCAATTTTAATGCTGTCATCCGGCTTGCAGACCAGATTATGATTTTCCCCGAATTATGCCACAGTTGTTATGCCTGTTCAGAATTATGCCCGAAAAATGCACTTCCCATGATACCTTCGCCAATGGGAGTAATATCATCTTCCCGCCATGAACAACTCCGGTTTACCGAGGCCAGGCTTAATGTTGGTGTTGAACAGGCTGTGCCGCTTATCACACAAACACATCAATACCTCAATAACCTGAATGAGAAGGCAAAATTTGTCATTATTGACTCTCCTCCCGGTACCAGTTGCCCGATGATTCATACCATAAAAGAAGCTGATTTTGTGATTCTGGTAACAGAGCCAACTCCTTTTGGTTTACATGACCTTCAACTGGCAGTCGAGACTGTCAGACAATTAGGAATCCCAATGGGAGTGGTAATAAACCGTGGTGATGATAATAATACACTAATAACAGATTTCTGCACTGCGAACTCAATAGATGTTATGGCAATAATAAAAAATGACCGTAGTGTGGCAGCACATTATGCAGCTGGAGATCTGGTGTATAAACACGTATCAACCTTCAGGGAATCAGTAGAGACTATTGCCGGGCGTATTCAAAACCTTCTGCAGTGATGAAAGAGATCGTAATAATATCAGGAAAAGGCGGCACAGGAAAGACATCTGTTGCATCAGCACTTGCATCACTTGCAGGCAAGAAAGCTATTGTTGCCGATTGCGATGTAGACGCTTCAAACCTGCATCTGATTATGCATCCAAAAATAACATCGCGGGAAGAGTTTTATAGTGGCACACTGGCTGAAATTGATGAAAAAGCATGTATTGCCTGCGGTTTATGTCAGAATGTATGCCGGTTCAATGCTGTTGAATATAGCAATAACCTCTATGCGATAGATGAGCTGAATTGCGAAGGATGTGGATATTGCAGCAAAGTTTGTCCATCAGGCGCTATTACAATGAAACCCCAAAAATCGGGAGACGTATTTCACGGAGACACAGAAATTGCTGACGGTATGGTTTACGCAAAGCTGGGTATTGGTGCAGAAAACTCCGGTAAGCTTGTGGCTAAAGTAAAAAAAGATGCCATGCTAATGGCAGAAAAAAAAGGCCGGAACATCATACTTGTTGATGGGAGTCCCGGCATTGGCTGTCCTGTGGTTTCATCGCTCTCCGGTGCAAGTTATGTTGTGATTGTTACCGAACCATCGGTGTCAGGATTTCATGATCTTACAAGAGTTATCGAGTTAATTCAAAAATTCAGGCTATCCGCCGGATGCATCATAAACAAAAGAGACCTAAACGAAGAAATAAGTCAAAAAATAAAGGATTATCTTATTGGTGAAGGCGTTCAACACCTGGCAGACCTCCCCTATCACAATTCATTCAGCAAAGCTATAAAAGAGGGTGTGCCGGTCACAACACTGGAAGTGAAGGAAATTAATGATGCACTTTGCACAGTTTGGTCGAAAATCAATAATCAATAACATAAACGACAGATATGAAAATAGCATTCACTACAAAAGGGAAAACGATGGATTCGGAGATTGATCCACGGTTTGGCAGGACACAATATATATTGGTATATGACACGGAACAGGAAAGTACGGATGTTATTGATAACACCGATACAGCCTCAGAGGGACATGGTGCCGGACCCAAAACAGCACAAAGACTTATGGAGACCGATGCGGAAGTTTTAATTACAGGGAACGGCCCCGGAGGAAACGCAGCATCAGTGCTCAACAGAAAAGGAATTAAAATCCTGGTTGGCGCAGCAGGAATCTCAGCAGCTCAGGCACTGGAAAAATTCAATAATAACGAATTAACTCATTTCTAAAATAGTGACCATGAAAACAGATGTATTAGTAATTGGTAGCAGTGCAGCCGGACTCGTTGCAGCTACAACAAGCAGAAGGGTATATCCCGACAAAAGTGTTACAGTTATCACAAAACAACCTAAAACTCTCATCCCCTGCGGCATTCCGTATATCTTCGGAACGGTCCATTCAAGCGACAATGATATCCTGCCTGCTGAAAAAGCCTTTGAAGCAAGCGGCATCAATGTAGTGCACGATGAAGTGCTTTCTATTGATTGCAAAGCTAAGTCAGTTCAGACTAAAAATGAAGGTACTTTTGAATATGACAAACTGGTTTTAGGTACTGGTTCAACCCCTTACCACCCCGACTGGCTTCCGGGCTCTGACCTGAAAAATGTTTTTACGGTTCCGAAAGATAAAGTTTACCTGGATGAGATGCAGAAAGACCTCAGCGATTGCAAAAGAGTTATTGCTATCGGAGCAGGTTTTATTGGTGTAGAACTTTCTGATGAGCTTAAAAAAGACGGAAAGGATGTTACTCTGATTGAGAAACTCCCACACATTCTTGGGCTTGCTTTCGATGAAGATATTTCGATTCGCGCCGAAGAGCTCCTGATTTCCAGAGGAGTGAATATTATCACCGGTACCGGAGTTACCGAAATTCTAGGCACGGATAAGGTTGAAGGCGTTAAACTTGAGAATGGTGAAACCATTGATGCAGATGCAGTTATCCTGGCTATGGGTTACCGCCCTAATGTGGAACTTGCCAAACAGTGCAATATCCCGTTAAATAAGGATGGATTCATCATTGTTGATGAATATATGCGTAGCGAAGCACCTGATATTTTTGCTGTAGGTGACTGTGCTGAGAAACGGGATTTTGTAACACGTAAGACAAGTAAGATCATGCTGGCATCGACAGCTTGCGCAGAAGCCCGAATTGCAGGAATGAATTTGTTTAAGCTTTCTGCTATTAAAACCTTTAGTGGTACAATTTCCATTTTCGCCACAGCTGTGGGAAATACAGGGTTTGGTGTTGCAGGTCTTACAGAATCTGTAGCCAGGGCTGAAGGATTTGACATTGTGACGGGTCAGTTTGAGGGCATCGATCGTCACCCCAGAACACTGGAAGATACTCACAAGCAGTATGTAAAACTGATTATTGGAAAAGAATCAGGTGTAATCCTTGGCGGGGAAGTAGCCGGAGGACTTTCCATCGGAGAACTAACAAATACCATTGGTATCGTGATCCAAAACAGGATGAGCGTTAACTCTCTGCTTACAGCTCAGATTGGAACACATCCTTTACTCACC
>PKSY01000151.1 GCA_002869405.1 Marinilabiliales bacterium | reverse complement strand
GTGATGATGCTTTAGGATTATTTAAGAATGATGTCCTGGTTGATATCATTGGAGATCCTGATAATGACCCCGGTTCAGGCTGGGACGTCGCTGGAGTAGGATCTGCAACAGCAAACCATACTATTGTCCGCAAATCTTCAATTTGCTCTCCCCAAACAGACTGGACAATTTCTGCAGGAACATCGACCGCTGACTCAGAATGGGAGGTTTATGGTAGTAACAACTGGGACTATATAGGCTTTCACATTGCAAACTGCGGCGGTGGAGCAAATCCCCCAACAGCAATTACAGGCGATGCCACAAACATCTCAAACGGCTCGGCAACTCTTAATGGTACTGTTTCAGCCAATGGCGCTGTAACCACTATCACTTTTGAGTATGGTACAGACGACACCTACGGCAACACAGTGAATGCTGACCCAAACACTACAACAGGCTCTAACACTCCTGTCTCTTACGACCTCTCGGGTCTGACCAACGGTACTACTTACCACTACCGTGTGGTAGCAGTAAACTCTGAAGGTACTACTCAGGGTAGCGACAAAACTTTCGTTCCTTTTGCTGACATCATCAACGAAGAAGGCTTTGACAATGACCTCGGATCATGGTCACAGTATTCTGTAACAGGTGACCAAATCTGGGCTCAGGATGCTTATGGCTCTGCTACATACGCTAAAATGTCAGGATATTCCGGTGGAAGCAATGAAAACGAAGACTGGCTTATCTCTCCGGCACTCAATTTCGACAACTATGACAATGAAATCATGTGGTTCGAAACTGCCATGAACTACTCCGGCCCGGATTTGATGCTTAAAGTTTCTGAAGACTATAGCGGTTCCGGTGATCCTAATGCTGCAACATGGACAGACCTTACTGCTTCTGCTGCGTGGTCCGGTGGCGGCTGGTCATGGCAGCACAGTGGTGTTGTTGATCTTTCAACATTCAATGGTACAAATGTATATGTAGCATTTATTTATACCTCAACAGTTGAAGGTTCTGCTACATGGTAAGTTGACGGAATTCTGATTTCCGGAGAACAACAGACTCTTCCTACTGCAGCCCGTATCGTGGGTTCCATAAATGGATGGAATACTACTGACCCCAACTATGTAATGTCTTTAAATGCCAACGGAGTTTATGAATTAGTTAAAACTCTCGGCGCAGGACAGCACGAATATAAACTCCTCGAAGGTGACGATTGGTCGCAACCTAATTATCCGGGAACAAACCAGGTAATTAATGTAGGCAGCAACGAAGATATCACCTGGAAAGGAAATATTGACGCAGACCTCGTTTTCCACGGAATGCCTGCTGTTGCCGGTAGCTTCTTTGAAGCTATGGGCCAGGGTAACAACTGGGACCCATCTAACCCCGCAGGTGAAATGGTTGACCCTGAAGGCGATGACGTTTACACATGGACCGGTGTTGTTCCTCAGGGTAGCTGGGAATTCAAAGTTACTTTTAACGACAACTGGGATCAGAGTACAGGTGGTAACGTTGGCTTTACTTCCAACGGTGTTGATGAAACTACCATGACCTACACTTTTGCTACCAATACTACTGAAGTAACAGGTCCTCCACCACCAACAGCTCCCGTTACTTTTATTGTTGACGACAGCCAGAACCAGTTCTTTACAGGATTCTTCCTCAAAGGCTCCTGGGATGTGAACGGACAGTATGACCCTTCATGGGGCGGTGGAATGGAACACTCCATGCTCTATGATGATGGTACTAACGGTGATGTCACTCCCGGTGATAATATCTGGACTGTTACTCTTGACCTTATTGTTGACGGTGGTTCTAACACATGGAGCTGGGGTGTGAATGATGTTGACCATAACTGGGTTGCCGGTGGTCCTGATTTCCAGGTTGCTACCGAAGATCCTGTTACGACTACACTCGTATTCCCGGGTGTTCCTGATCTTCTCATTACTGAAATTATGTATAATCCACCTGAATCAGGTACTGACTCACTCGAGTTTGTTGAGATATATAACAACAGCACCGTTGATGTTAACCTTAACGGGTTTAAAATTACAGACGGGTTTGAAGTATATTTCCCTGACTATACTCTGGCAGCAGGTGATTATATCGTGACAGCTGTTGACTCAATGGCAATGGTAAACACTTTTGGATATATCGGTGCTTTTGAATGGGTATCAGGTGGTCTTAGTAACGGCGGCGAAATCATCACTCTGCTGAATCCATTTAACACGCCTGTAAATTCTGTAACATATGACGACAATTCACCATGGCCTACAGAACCGGATGGAAGCGGTCCTTCTCTTCGATTCTGCGATTATACCCTCGACAATACTCAGGGTGAAAACTGGTCGGCATCAGTTATGATGGCGGCTACCAATGCCGCAGGTGATCCGATTTATGCAACTCCGGGTTCTGAATGTATCTTCCCGATTACTGATCTCGTAATCACAGAGGTAATGTATGACTCTCCTGAAGTTGGTCTCGATGTACTTGAATTCATTGAAATACAGAATATTGGTGATGAAGCTATTGACCTTGAAGGTGTTTATTTCTCAAAAGGTATTGAATATACTTTCCCGTCAATGATCCTTGAACCGGAAAATTATGTTGTTGTTTGTGCTGATGCTGCCGCATTCCAGCTCAACTTTGGAATTGATGCCATTGAGTGGACAGCAGGATGGCTGGAAGATACCGGTGAAGAAGTAGAACTTACTGATCCTAATGGATTTGTCATCGACTATTTTGAATATGAAAATGAATCTCCATGGCCTCTGAATGCAGCAGGTCTCGGCTCGTCAATCACACTTTGTGACCCACTGACCGATAACGCTGACCCGGCT
>PKSY01000134.1 GCA_002869405.1 Marinilabiliales bacterium | reverse complement strand
CTGTCCTGTTTCGGTGATGAAGTAAGGGTATATTTCGCCATTATCGCGTTTTTGCAGCAGGTCGGCGATACGCGCTTTGAGGAGTTCCACCGACGGGGTATCGTCATTATCCTCCGGGTCGTAAGCATACACGTATGCGATGTCGAGTTCTTCATTGCCACCTGCTTCGAAGGTGAACGGGCCGCAGGTACCCAGCGCATCAGGACCAGGGGCTTTTTTATTGTGTCTCCAGTCTGTGGGTCCATTGGGTGTTTCTCCATCAAGCCCATAATTACAGGGATCAGTGTCCCAGGGGTACATATATCGGCATCCTGGCCCATATGCCGGTAAATGTGACAGATTTGTAGTGTTTAGTGAGGTATATCCATCACCTCCATACATGAGTGGTTCATTGTTATAATAGATGGAGCGCATGATTCTGTTTCTTGATGACGAATACTGATATTTCCAATCTTCCGGATAAAAACCACCTGATATTGGAATAAGCTCAGGAAAGCTGGAATTCATAAGTCCCAGCCGTTCATTGTCTGCAATTCCATCGCCAAAACCTGATCCGGTTACACTTTCATCGCATCCTCCGTTGGGGTTATCAACACCGTCAGCCTCAAGTAACGGACCACCAAGATATGTGGTAGCAAGTGCGCCATCTGCAATTGTGTTATAAAAGAAGTTTGAAGTCAACTGAACATCAGTTCCAACACTGCTTTTATTTTGATTGTCACGAATAGAGATTCCATATATACCAACATAAGCATCATGATAGTTCCTGTCGGAGCGGTTATAGATATCATAATGAATGAAGATGGTATTATCTAATGTCTCATCCTCCGGGTTTTCAAAGGCATAAGCCATGGCATGTATTTCGGTTTTCATGCGCATGCCTAACGATTCTGTGTGTTCAATATCATCATTAATCATGAAGAAAATTGCCAGATCACCCCGGATCAGTGGATATTCACCTGTCGTTGGTTCATATATGCCATTTTCATTTTTATCATAATATGGCGCCAATTG
The DNA here is from genome assembly GCA_002869405.1 of Marinilabiliales bacterium. Lineage (GTDB taxonomy): Bacteria > Bacteroidota > Bacteroidia > Bacteroidales > BM520 > BM520. Next base: position 1,823 of record PKSY01000134.1, on the reverse strand, counting down.
TTCTGCCTCCCCGTTCACGGGATTTCCGTTCCCCGGCCAGGTTAGGATTTCTTCCGGCATTTCATATCCGGGGTTGTTATAGTTATTTACATGGTTGGCAATCATACCCCGGTCTATTTTCCAGATTCGCACATATTTTGATTTGAAATTGTCGTCATAATTATTGGATATTGGTCCCGGCTGAAAGTCTACAGTTGTACTGAGCCGACAGTAATCAACAATATATCTGTTTCCTGAAAAATGCATATATCCATCCTCAGAAAGAGCCGTTATCCATATTGATGATTCGTTCATCGCAGGAAATATTCCGTCTTCGTTTTCACATAAGAACTCAGGCTCATGGTATGTGGCAGCCTCACTTGAATTATAGAAAGGTGTGACATAATTTGTAAAGTTGACACCATGACTATTAAAGCGTGCTGTGAGTTTATTGATGTTCAGCACATCAGTTTGCTGCTTTCTGTTATCAATATGAATATTTATGGAAGAAAGAGCCTGAGTTTCATCATCAAAAGTCACTAAGTAGTGATAATTTGTCCAGCCTGTGTAGCCAAGGGCAGGATAAATAATCCCATTCATGCCTTCATTTATGATTTCACAATTATTAATAATCATATGATAATAATCCCCAAAAAATCTTACTTCAACCGGTGTGCGATCTCCATAACTGTCGTTTTCCAGCACATTTACCATTTCAGGCTGAATTCCTGTACAAAATACTGTATCCGGATTTGCAACGGGTAAATTTTCAAATGGAATGATATTAACATAGATGTATCCTGTATCAGAAACAACTTCAGGCATTGTTTTTCTTTTGACAGTGTATGGTAATTTAAAAAGACCGGCAAGGTTGACAGTATCCGTAAATTTGGATCTTATTTGTAATGAATCGCTATCTCCAAGAAAACGGTTGGTATATCCCGGCAGAACCAGTTTCATTGTGTTAACCTGCAATTCATAGTTTTCAGGATCTGTGTCATTTTCCAAAAAACCGGTGAGGATTTCCGTGCTGTTCAGATTCCATGTTACAGTATCATTGTTGGCTATTGGCAATGAGGCATTTTCATTAACTGATATTGAGACTCTCACCCATTCAGAATGGATGAGGTTGTTTTCAGCATTTATTAGTCGGTATTTAAAAAACAACGGATATTCAGCATATGTATATACTGCTATTTCCGGCATCTCTGTTCCGTTATAAATTTCAAACTTTTTTTCGTCGTATGGGAAAGGTACTTCATATTCAATAATCTCATCGTTATATGTATCATTATTAAGAAGATCAATAGGTGTTCGAACTCCTTTTGAAACTGTAAACTTGTCGGGATTTGCAATGGGTAAATCGTTGTTTTCCTCCACATTTACCCGTATTGTCCCAATATCGTACTTGTTATCGTATTCAATAATGTAACGAACTGAGTCTGTTCCGTGGAAATTTCCGTCAGGTTTACAGATAATCGTATTTTCTGAAATTGAAAAATTCACTTTTCCTGTTTCACCTCTTAACTCAACAATATTGGCAGTTGTAGGTGTATCATTGGAGAGCACTTCAAAGGTATATGGATATCCTGCAAGCACTTCGTAATCATCATCGCGGGCATATACCTGCTGTTGACCTTCTGTAACTTTAAAATGTATCCGGGCTGTATCCTGTATACCGGAATATTTGCCCTCGATATGGTAATATGTTGAATCAACCCCCGGAGAACCAAAGGCGTAAAATTCAAGGTGTTTACTGCTGGTGACTTCAGCAAAGCCCAGGTTTTGGTATTTCTCGGCATTACTTACGCTCCGGATATAATATCCATCTTCACTATAATCAT
>PKSY01000027.1 GCA_002869405.1 Marinilabiliales bacterium | reverse complement strand
TTCCCGGCCAACCAGCCCATGGGTGAGGAGTTGGGCATCTTTCCCGGACGTGTGGTCTGGGAATGGGATCCGGATGCAACCAATGAGGATTGTACCAATGAATACAATGCCCCCGGAGGCCCCGATGGATATTTTCTGGCCAAAAACAACGACCAGGCTGTGATCAACCGGATGATGGATGATGTGGTAAAAAAGCTCACCGGAAGCTATGATGTAGGCTCCGCCTGGGAGAAACTTTTTACGGATTTCAACAGGAGAAAAGGACTGGGTGAGTTAAGTTATGAGCCCGGTCAGAAGATATATATTAAAATCAACCAGGGTGGTGCCGGTTGGCTCACCAGGGATTCTGATCTGGCCTACGGTGATGGCTGGCAGGCCAACAGCTATCCCAATGCTGAGACTTCTGCTCCCATGGCCATTTCGGTGCTTGAGCAGCTTGTAAATGTCTATGGTGTACAGGAGGAGGATATTTACATCGGGGATCCCAATGCGCATATTCTTAAAGACAACTATGAGCAAATGGTGGCTCTTTTTCCTGATGTGAAATATATCGACAGGGATCCCCAACATGCAGATATCGGCCGGACCATTGTACATAAAACCGCTGACTTCATGTCATTTGCATGACCCTCAAGGTGGTGGACGGATACAATACGTTTATATTCTCTCTGTTGTCGCACTTCTTATCTTAATTATTGCGGCTTTTAATACAGTAAACCTGACCATGGCATCCTCCGATAAAAGAATAAAAGAGATTGGTGTGAGGAAAGCATTCGGATCCGGTAAGAAACTACTAATTATTCAGTTTCTTCTTGAAGCTCAGTTTGTTGCATTGATTTCGCTGAGTATCGGACTAATTATTGTTGAGTTGGTTTTACCTTATGTGAATAACCTCCTTCATGTTAGCCTTAATCTAAGCTATAACATTGAATCAATCTTAGCCATGGTAGGTTTTGCTGTATTGACAGGTCTTATTTCAGGATTTTATCCTGCCTATTTTCTTTCCTCAATTAAATCGATAGATCTTATTAGAAAATCAATTCATCCTTCTGCGCTATTGAAGAAGCATCAATCATTCCGAAAAGTCAATAAATTTAACCTCAAGAGTGCACTTGTTGTTTTTCAGTTTGCCTTAGCAATGGTTTTAATGGTGGGAATAATCGTGATAAGTAAACAGGTTCATTATATGAAACAGAAAGACCTCGGATTTAAAAAGGAGGATGTACTGGTGGTTCATATGCATGATGAGTTAAAGGGGAATTATGAAGTGGCTAAAAATCAATTGATGCAAATGCATGAGATAGCATCCGTGAGTACCTCACGATCTCCGTTAACAGCCTGGGAAATGTCTGATATGCCGGATTGGGATGGTAAGCCAACAGAATTGGTTTTTGATATGGGGATAAATCTGGTTGATTATGATTTTGATGAAACATTGGGACTTGAAATTCTCTCAGGAAGGTTTTTGGATAAAGAGTTTGCAAAAGATGCTATGGATGGTTTTGTGATAAATGAGACGGCCGTTAAAATCATGAATATGGAAGAACCAATTGGTAAACGATTAACGTTTTTTAAAGGCACCCAATCTGAACTTGATGGAGAAATCATAGGAGTGATTAAAGATATGCACACAGAGTCCTTACATTCTGAAATTAAGCCTTTTGCATATATGTACGCAAAAGCAGGATCCTATATGTATATCAAACTTAATCCAAATACAAACCCTGAAAAGTTGAAACCTGTTATTGCACAACTGGAGAAAATCGCACCCAACGACCCAATTGAATATAGCTATCTGGAGGATACCCTGAATAGCTTATATGCTTCCGAAGAGACTACCGAGAAATTGATAGGATATAGTTCGCTAATAGCAATTCTGATCTCTTGCCTGGGGCTTCTTGGCTTAAGTTATTATAGCCTGCAAAAGCGCATTAAAGAAATTGGTATTCGAAAGGTTAATGGTGCATCAATCACACAGATATTAGTATTACTCAATAAAGATTTTGTGATTTGGGTAGGTATTGCGTTTGTGATTGCAACACCTATAGCCTGGAAAGTGATGCACAACTGGCTGCTGAAATTTAATTATCGGATTGACTTAAGTTGGTGGATATTTATCCTTGCCGGAGTAATGGCGCTGATGGTGGCTCTTATTACCGTTACCCTTCAGGCTTATAAAGTGGCTTCGGGAAACCCTGTTGAGGCTTTACGATACGAGTAATTGTTTTATAATCGAATGGAAGAAGTTAAATCCCTGGAAAGACTAAGATGATTAGAAAAAGTATAAAGATTGCCGTCCAGCGACTGCAAATGTATAAAGTATATTCAGTGATAAATATTGGTGGACTGGCCATTGCTATGGCTGTAAGCCTGGCTATACTTTCGTTTGCGCAATATCATTTTCGTTTCGAAAAGCATATCGACAATTTGGCTAATAGTTATCGGATTATTACCCGCTATGGTGAAGGTACTTTTAATACCAATACCTTTGCTGCTTTTGACGATGTTCTGGGAAACTGCCCGGAGATAGCTTCATATACAACCTGTTATAATAATCACAATATTGAAGAGGCTTTTATCAATAATGAGAAAGTCCTGTTAAATGAGATTATTTTTATCGACAAGTCGTTTCTGGATTATTTCTCTGTTGACGTTATTTCCGGTGATGCAAATTCAATTAATGACCCAAATACCATGATGATAACGCCTTCATTGGCGGGAAAGCTATTTCCGGATACAGATCCTTTGGGTCAAACATTACAGTTACGCTCTTTTACGCGAAATCAGGATAGCCTAATCACTTATACAGTAACAGGTATTGTTAAGCCCATGCCTGAATCTTCCCACTTGAAATATGAAGCCTTATTATCAGTAAAAGGACATTTTTCTCCTACTGTTGAGACTTTGAAATCAAGGAAATTATTTGGTGCTTTGGTGTACCTCAAATTGTTCGAAAACGCAGATGTTCTGGATTTGCAAACAAGCCTTCAGACCATATTGGAACCGGTTCTGGGCTCCGTTCATGGACCGCCTTTGGATGCAATAAACCATAAAATTCAACCTGTTAGTGAAATCCATTTTACCCCGGGATTATCAAATGAGCAATCTCCGGTGATCCGACGATCTTCATTGAATATTATGCTTTTAACGGGCTTTATGATTTTTATTATTGCCATAATGAATTTTGTTATTATGCATATTGCCCACAGTACTTCGTATGCAAAAGCAAAATTGATTATGCGTTGTCTCGGAGGAAAAAAGCGAAACCTTTTTGCCCAAACATTACTTGAGATATCAATATCTGCCGGAATTGCCTTTTTTATTGCTGTCATTATGTTGACTTTGCTTTCATCCGTTTTGGGAAATTATTTTTTTAACAATTGGATAATTCCTTTCCATAGCATTGAATTCTGGTTTATAACTCTTTGTATGTTTATTATTGTGGTATTTGTAGTCTCAATATTGAGTTCATTGAATTTATTCAAAACATCTACAGTAATTGCAGAAAACTCGCAACCCCGTGGAATAAAGGCAGCTGTCCCTTTGGTTATTTTTCAATTTATTATGGTCGTTTCCCTTTCAGGTTTTGCCATGCAGGTAAACAGGCAAATGAACTATATTGATAATAAGGATCAGGGGTTTTCTAATAAAAACATTATAACAATTCGAATATCTCAGGTTAACGATAAGATAAATACTCTACGGCAGGAGTTAATCGGTGCAGCCGGGATTGAAAGCGTGGCAACAGGAAATCATTTGCCCGGAGGAAAATTTCAGGATATGACTTTCACAAGCGGCGATGACTCTTTCCCGTTTGTTTTCGGTTTTGCGGATAAATATCTGATTAATACACTTGATATAAAGCCAATTAAATACTTTTCTGACCAAAAGGAGGATGCCACTGATGGGTGGATTATTAATGAAACATTTTATAAAAAATTACGCACTAAATATAGTGATGAGAAAATTGCTTCCGGTGATTTTTCTGATTTAAATGACAGCTCAGATGAGAATAGTTTAACTGATTTCGTTATTCTTGGTGTAGTAGAAGATTTTCACTATGCCTCGCTTCATTCTGAGATTGAGAGTTTTGCTTACTTCATAAGAGGATCGGAAGCCCGGAATAACAGATATGTTGTTATTCGGTATAATCAGCATCAGCTGCCAGGTGTTCTCAATGCAATTAATACTAAGATGGAATCCATATACCCCGGTCATACGGTCAAGTACGCTTTTCTTAATGATCAGATTGAAAGCCGTTATGCATCGGAGAAATTGTTGTTAAACCTTATAAATATTTTCTCCATTCTGGCTATTTTTGTTGCCTGCCTTGGTTTGATGGGGCTGTCAATATTCATCTCAGAAAAGCGTTCTAAGGAGATTGGAATTCGAAAAGTAAATGGTGCTAAGGTATCTGAGATTTTAATACTACTTGTCAGAGACATTCTTAAGTGGGTTTTTATTGCGATTTTCATTGCGACTCCACTAAGCTGGTATTTTTCACGCCGCTGGCTGGAAGGGTTTGCATATCGTACTGAAAATACCTGGTGGATTTATGTGCTTGCCGGATTACTTGCTTTAGCAGTAGCATTAATTACCGTAAGCTGGCAAACCTTTAAATCAGCACGGAAGAATCCCGTTGAGTCGTTGAGGTTTGAGTAAAGAATTCTGCCACCTCCATAATAGTCACGTCGCGCTCAGGAAGCGGCATTACTATCCAGTCGTGTACCAGCTTATGTTTTACTGTCAGGGTGGAGGAGGATCCTTCTGCTGCGATTAGCTTTTTATGCAGTAGAACACAATCAGGGCAGAGTATTTCGTGGTCACTTACCCAGATGTGAATCGCTCCCAACCCGGAATGATTACCGTATATTGGCGAGACCCCCGGATCTTTTGGCTCCAGCGAACCGGCATATTGCAATCCGCATTTGCGCAAAGCATCCACATCCAGAATCAACTCCTTATGCTCAAAATCAGCTATCTCCGGATGTGATAGTGTAATATCCAGCCATGGTGATAGCAGAACAGTTTTTTGAGGCATCTTTTCCTCTTGTTTGTCTCTGAGGATCTGCAACAGCGCAAGTGCCAGTCCGCCACCGGCACTATCTCCAAGAAGATAAATCGAATCATTTCTGTATTCAGAGCAGAGAAAACTATATGCTTTCTCTGCGACATCGATGGTTTTCTCCGCAGTATTTTCGGGCGCAAGCGGGTAATCTAAACTTGTGACTTTGAAATGGTATTGCTGTACCAGCTTCTCAACAAGGGTTCTGTGCCCTTTCAATGCTTCCACTGTATATCCTCCGCCATGGAAAAAGAGAATGTGCTTTTCTGTGGAAGCATCATTGAAAACTGTTATTGCGCTAAAGCCTTTAATATCAAATTCTTTTATGGATATTTCGGCGTTAAGTTTTTTTGCTGAAATTTCGTTTGTTCCTCTGGCGGGATTAAATAGAATTTTTGTAAATATTTTTTTTGAGAATCTGCGAAAGCTTTTCAGCGACAGGTACATTGCTTTTGCCTGAAAGCTTACTTTACTTATGTTTTGCCGCTGATTTCCCATATATTAAACAATATGTGAGGTCTATTTTTCCGCAACCTCTCTGAATACGCGCATAAAATTTCCGCCCCAGATCTTACGTATATCCTCCTCTGAATACCCTCTTTTTACCAGCTCCAGGGTGATATTGCCAAGCTCTGAAGCGTCATAACAGTCTTTCAGTCCGCCACCGCCGTCGAAGTCGGTGCCAATACCCACATGGTCAATGCCGGCTATTTTCACAATATGGTCGATGTGGTCAACTGCGTCTGCTACAGTGGCGAGGTTTGCAGGATAATCCACATCAAGCTGATACCACTCTTTGAGTCCTTTTTTTCGTTCCTCTTCGGAGTAGTTAGCCCAATTGGTGTGTTTATTTCTGAATTCCTGCTGTGCTTTTATACGTTCCGGATTTTGTTCCAGCTCTTTCACATAATCACTCAGGATACACATCTGTATTACACCGCCATTTTCAGCCAATGCTTTGAGCATATCATCTGTGAGGTTTCGCGGATTGTCGCAAAGTGCACGTGCACAGGAGTGGGAAGCAATTACCGGTTTTGTACTAAGCGCCAGCACATCATAAAACGCAGAATCTGAGGCATGCGAAACATCGATTATCATTCCAATCTCATTCATTCTTTTCACAACGGCTTCACCAAATTCTGACAAGCCGTTATATTCCGGACCTACCTTGTCGGTCGATGAGTCGGCGATGTCATTGTTATGAGAATGAACAAGAGTGATATATCTTGCTCCGCGGTTATAGAAATGGTTGATGTTGTCTAAGTCATGACCAATGGGATATCCATTTTCAATTCCCAGGTAAATAGCTCTTTTTCCTTGTTTTTCAAGATGGTAACCCTGCTCCGGAGAGGTAGCGATTTCTGCCTTATCCTGATTTTTTTCCACAGTCTCATATACGGCATCGAATATCTGCTCTGCCTTTACGTAAGCCTTTTTGTGTCCTGCGCTATCACGGTTTCCCTGTCCGATAAAAACAGCAAAAAACACTGCATCAAGGCCGCCCTCTTCCATACGGGGAATGTCTATTTTCCCCTGACCTTTATGACCATCATGCTTTTCGCCAATATCAAAATCTGATTTATAGAATTTTAGCGGTGTGTCGGTATGAGAATCAAGAGTAAATACTTTATTGTGGATTTCAGCAGCTTTTTGCTCAATATTCTGAGAACCGGCTGAAAAAGTTGCCAGTAGTAACAGAAGTGAAAATATTTTGTACATGGGGTGATTTTTTGATCCACACAAATGTAGTGAAAAATCAGAACCACTTCTTTCTGCGGAAGTACATCATCATCAGGATAAAAATAGCCACCATGACAACCCAAATACCGAAATAGCCGTATTTCCATTGCAATTCCGGCATATTGGTAAAGTTCATACCATAGATTCCGGCAACAAAGGTCAGAGGGATAAAGATGGTAGCTACTACTGTCAGGGTCTTCATCACCTGATTCATACGGTGACCCTGTAATGAGAAAAAGAGGTTCGTATTACTCTCCAGCATTACTTCAATTTGCGCACATTCATCAATGAGAGATAGACATAAGTCGCGCAATTCGTAAAAGTATTTGACCTGTTTTTCATGAATAAAGCTGAATTTTTCGCGTTCAATTCGCAATACAAAATCCTTGATAGGGATAATGGTGGTTTTTATCTGATGCACCTGCCGTTTATATCGTTCAATTGATTTAACCAGAGTAGGAGAGGGGTCGCTTTCAAATTCCACTATATCTATTTCCTCCAGCTTGTTTCCTATATCTGCAATAGTCCTGAAATAGTTATCCAAAATTGCTTCCAAAAGCAGATAAAGCAGATAGTCCGCTCCCCGTTCTCTTACAATTCCCATGTTTTTTCTCAGCCGTTCACGGATATGCTCGAAATAGTCTGCCTTGCGTTCCTGAAATGAAATCAGGTAGTTGCTGCCAAGGATAAAGCTGAGTTGCTCCAGTGCCAGCGTCTCATCCTGTGAAGGGATTACAGATTTTAAGGTGAAGAACCAGTATGTGCTGTACTCCTGAAATTTAGGCCTTTGGTTTACATCCAGAAGATCCTGAATGGCAAGGTCATGAATATTCAGTTTGCTGCAAAAATCCTTAATTTTTTTTACTTCATGAATACCGTGAATATTCAGCCAGTAAAAACGCCCCTGATCCTGAAACCCTTTGAAGCTCTCAATGGAATAGTTTTCGTCTTCGGTATATTGCTTTTCATTGTAACTGAATAGTTGAACCCTCATTTGCTCCTCCATCTGCATGCCTGTAAAGATTGCTTCCGAAGGATTTATCTTCTTTCTGTTGAGTAGCTTATTTTGTATCATGGAGATCTTTTTTATACACAATGGTCCGGTAAGGGAATGGAATCTCAATTCCTTCCTTATCGAATCGCTCTTTTACTGATTTCAGAATGTCACATTTCAGAATAAATGCATCATCATTACCATTGGTCCAGATATAAGCCTTCAGTTCAATGGAGAAATCCATGAGTCCGGTTACACGAACAACAACCATCGGGCTATTATTTTCTGCGTCCTTCTCACTCCGATTATCAATGATTAACGGGTGCTTCATAGCTTCATCACGGATAATTTCTATGGCTTTATCAATATTCGAATCATAGCTGATATTAAATATCACATGCTTTCTGATCTTTTCATCCTGTATACTGCTGTTAATGATGGTATCGTCGCTGATAATGCTGTTTGGGATAATTATGCGTCGGTTTTCATAATCTTTAATAACTGTGTGACGCAATGTAATTTCTTCCACGATACCTTTTTGCCCATCTTTAAATTCAATAATATCAGAGATTTTAAAAGGCTTAAACATCAGGATAAAAATCCCGCTGATTATATTTGCGAATGCCTTTTGTGAAGCAAGACCTACTATTACAGCCACAATACCGGCACCGGCGAAGAGCGCAGTACCCAGTGATTTCAGGTATGGTATTTTGAAGAAAATGAATATTATGGCAGCGGTATAAATAAGAAACCCGACTGAATTTTTGATAAAGGAAAAATTTGTGGGGTCAGTTTTTAATCTAACGGCATATTTTTTAATAAAGATGCTTAGGATTTTCCTGAGTATTGTGGCAACAACAATGGCCGAAGCCAGAGTAATACCTATAAGCAGCAGGTAGTGCAAAGTTTCTTCTTTCATCTTACTAACATTAAATACAATTCTAAAATTACTATAAAACAGGAATGAATAAAAATAGTTTAAGTATTTTTATTGACTATTTCTTAACTCTTATGATTTCATAAATATCCTTACGTCTGTCTTTCAGGTTTCGAACGCTGCCCAGCTGATTTAATTCGCGCAGGGCAGCAATATCCACATCAGCAATCAGAATCATCTCTGTATTTGGTGTTGCCTCGGCTTTGATGCCATTGGTGGGAAATGAAAAGTCGCAGGGTGTAAATACCACTGACTGTGCATATTGAATATCCATGTTATGTACCTTGGGAAGGTTTCCCACACTTCCGGCAATAGCCACATAACACTCGTTTTCGATTGCTCTGGCCTGTGCACAATTTCTGATTCTGGAATATCCGTTTTGAGTATCTGTAAGAAACGGAACAAACAGGAGGTCTATCCCCTCATCTGCCAGAATTCTGCTAAGCTCCGGGAATTCCACATCATAACATATTAAAATGCCGATTCTGCCGCTATCTGTCTCATAGGCCTGCAGCGTATTTCCTCCCTGCAATCCCCATACTTTTGTTTCATCGGGTGTAGTGTGAACCTTTTCAAACTTTTCGATTCCGCCGTCACGTTTACACAGGTATCCGACATTATAGAGGTTATTATCTATCACTTCAGGCATGCTGCCTGTGATAATATTGATATTGTAAGATATGGCAAGTTCTGCAAATCTGTTTTTTATCTCTTCTGTATAACCTGCAAGTTTCCGTATTGCTTCTGCTTCTGATAAATGATTATACTCCGACATCAGCGGAGCATTGAAAAATTCAGGAAACAAGGCAAAATCTGAACGATATCCTGAAACGGCATCCACAAAATACTCGGCCTGCTGCATCAGCTCATTGAGGTCTTTATACAACCTCATCTGCCACTGTATCAGTCCAATTCGGATGATGGATTTTGGAATTGCCGCTTCTTTCGTTTCCTTCTCGTAATACACATTATCCCATTCAAGAAGAACAGCATAATCGTGTGATTCCTTATCTCCTTTAAGGTAACCTTTCAATACTCTGACCGGATGGAAGTCGTTAGACATCTGGAAGTCAAGTACCGGGTCATGAATTTCTTTTTTTCGAACCTTGTCGATGTACTCTCTGGGAGACATCGTTTCCGCAAACTGGTGGTAGTTCGGGATTCTTCCACCAAAGACAATCCCTTTCAGGTTCAGCTTTTCGCAAAGTTCTTTTCTGTAATCGTATAATCTTCTGCCAAGCCGTAATCCGCGGAATTTGGGACGGATAAAAATATCGATACCATATAGCTTCGAACCATCATCCGTATGCGTATTAAAAGTGTAGTTCCCGGTAATTTCACTATAGGTGTGCCGGTCTTCAAATTTGGAGTAGTCAACAATAATAGTTAGTGCACAGCCTGCCAGTTCATTATCTACTTTGATGCCTACCTGACCCTCCGGGAATTTATTAATCAGCGTTTTTATCTGATGCTTTTCCCAAAAGGTCTCCGGCATATTGGAGTATGCCTCCTGCATCGCAAGCTTAATATCCTCATAATCATCGATGGTGAGAAATACCAATTCAATATTCTCGATGCTTTGTATATCTTTCATTATTGTCATATTCTGAATTCCGATTTTTTCGGGGGCTAAAGCTATCTTATCGGACTGAATAATACAAGAGTTAAAATCGCATTAAACAGGGTTTAATTTGCCCGGAATTATTTTAGCTGAATTCTCATTAATTGGTCTGTAGTGGTTGTGTACAGATAGGTGTAATTCCTGTCAAATGCACAGTTTGCTGTTGCTTTTTCAGTTTTTATCAGTCCAAGATGCCCTCCTTCCGGATTGATGATATGAACACCGCCGGGACCTGTTGCAAAAATATTTCCGTTTTTATGCACTTTCAGTCCGTCGGGTAAACCAATGGCTTTTTCGGCAAATGCTGAATAGTCAAAAAGTACACTTCCATTGCTTAACATACCATCATCCAAAATATCATAACGTAAAAGAATCGGATTTTGTGGATCTGACTGATTGATGTACAATGTCTTCTGGTCGGGAGACAGGCCTATTCCATTGGGGCGTGTCAGGCTGTCGATTAATAAAGTCACAACCTTGTCAGGTGAAACTTTGAAAACGCCATTAATTCCAATTTCACCGGTCTTGTTCTCAGGGAGGCCGTATGGCGGGTCCGTGAAGTAGATATTTCCCTCATTATCCATTACCAAATCGTTTGGACTGTTGAATTTTTTCCCGTCATAGCTTTCAGCGATTGTGAGAAAATCAGAATCAGGGTTTTTAACTTCAGGTTTCATCTCTGCAATACGTCTGTCACCGTGCTGACATAACAGCAGATCGCCTTTAGCGTTTAGAATGAGACCATTGGAGCCTCTGTTGGACTTCACATTCTCTGCTCCTGAATGGCCTGATGATTCAAGATAGACCGAAAGACCGTCTTTTTCATTCCAACGGTATATTTTGTTTGCAGGTACATCAGAGAATATTACTGACTGTAACTCTTCGATCCACAGCGGTCCTTCACTCCAATAGAAACCTTCCGCCAGCACTTCAAATCTGGCATCCGGAGATACTATTAATTCTGCTGCCGGATCAAAAATTTCCACAGCTGAATTCATTGTGATGGTATCGGATTTTTTGTCTTCGTTTGTTTTTTGAGAGTTATTATTGCATGAGACAAACAGCGCTAATGCAACAGCTAAACCCAGGGTTAATCTGGTCTTCATAATTGTTGTTTTGATATTAAGAGAATCGAATTGTATTTACCAAGCGTATGCGCCGGGAGCTTCACCACCGGGTCCCGGGAAGATTTCATCCAGTTTTTTCAGGATTTCTTCGTCGAGTTGTATGCTTGCGGCGCGAACAGCACTTTCCAGTTGTTCCATCGTTCTGGGCCCGATAATCGGAGCAGTTACAACCGGATTATTCATGAGCCATGCCAGCGCTATTTCCGACGGGGCATATCCAATCTTCTCACACAGCGATTCATACTGTTCCAGTTGAGTCCGCTTTTTCTCTATCAGCTTTGCCAGATTCTCATCTTTCCTCCGGCCATCCAGAGATTTCTTAAGAGCTCCGGCAAGAAAACCACCACTGAGAGGACTCCAGGGGATAAGACCCATGCCATAATGCTTACAGGCGGGGATGACTTCCAGCTCAAGCATACGGTTTTCAAGATTATAAATACTTTGCTCACTCACAAGTCCTGACATGCCGCGTTTTGACGCTTCCTCACATGCTGTAGCAATATCCCAGCCTGCGAAATTACTGGATCCTGCATAAACAACTTTTCCCTGGTTTTTAAGGGTTCTGAAACTGTCCCAGATTTCGTCCCACGGACATTCGCGGTCGATATGATGCATCTGATAAAGGTCGATGTGATCCGTTTGAAGCCGCTTCAGGCTTCCTTCACAGTGTTTTCTGATTTTATACGCGCTGAGGCTTCGGCCGTCACTGTTTACTTCCGGAAGATTCTCTTTTCTGTCGACCGGATTATATACTTTTGTTGCCAGCACAATGGCATCTCTTCTGCCACCACCCTGTGCCAGCCAACGCCCGATAATCTCTTCAGTATATCCATGCTCTACCGACCATCCATACACATCGGCAGTATCAAAAAAGTTGATCCCCAACTCTAACGCACGGTCCATAATTTTAAAACTCTCCTCTTCGCTGGTATGCCATCCGAAATTCATGGTTCCCAGACACAGGTTGCTTACTAGTACCCCCTTATTTCCTAATCTTTTGTGCTTAATAGCCATGTTGTATTTTTTAAATTACTTGATTAAAGTGTGATTAATTTTTCACCAGGATATATCCATTCAATGAAGTGGCTATTATAAGCCAAATGAGATAGGGTAGGATTAACAGAGATTTTAACTTTATCTCCGGCCAGTACATAAAGAAGAATATTCCTATAAGTATTGTCAACAAAGCAATTATAATGAGCCCCGGCAACACGTTATGGTAGTGAAAGAACATAGGATTCCATCCAACATTCAGAACCCACTGGAGAATAAACAATCCTATGAGCAGGCTCTTGTTATTGACAGCAGGCCACAAATAGGCCAGATAAATGCTAAAGCAGATCATGATTGTCGTCCATGCCAGGCCAAAAACCCAGCCCGGAGGAGTCCATGGCGCTTTATTCAAACTCATGTACCATTCGGAGGGAACACCCCGCCCGGTGAAGATGCCTCCAATGGCCAATGCACCAAAATTTATTGCCAGAAATATTACTAATCTGTAAATCATCTTTTTAGATATTAGTTTCTCCCGTTCATTCATTGTTTTTATCCCTAAATGAATAACACTGATATAATCTTAGAATACTTTTATGCAAGATCAAACCGGTCAGCATTCATAACCTTAACCCAGGCCTCGGCGAAATCCTTTACAAATTTCTCCTTATTATCATCCTGAGCGTAGTATTCTGAGTAGGAGCGAAGTACTGAGTTGGATCCAAAAACAAGGTCAACCCTTGTCGCCGTCCATTTTTTCTCTCCTGATGACCGCTCAATAATTTCATAAAGATTTTCACCCACAGGTTTCCATGTGTATCTCATATCCGTGAGATTTACAAAGAAGTCATTGGAGAGTACCCCTTCTTTATCGGTGAAGATCCCGTGTTTTGTTCCTCCGAAATTGGTTCCCAGGACACGCATTCCGCCAATGAGAACAGTCATCTCCGGAGCTGTAAGACCCATAAGCTGAGCTCTGTCGAGAAGCATCTCCTCAGGTTTTACTGCGTAATCTTTTTTCTGCCAGTTTCTGAACCCGTCATGCAATGGCTCAAGCACATCAAACGACTCTGCATCGGTCATCTCCGGTGATGCATCGCCTCTTCCGGGCGTAAACGGTACTTTGATGTTTACTCCTGCATCGTGTGCTGCTTTTTCTACTGCTGCTGTTCCTCCAAGTATAATTAAATCGGCCAGACTAACCTTCTTACTCCATCCTTTCTGTATCTCAGTAAGTTTTTTCAGCACCTTTTGTAGTCTTCCGGGTTCATTTCCTTCCCAGTCTTTTTGTGGTGCCAGTCGGATTCTGGCTCCATTTGCGCCGCCTCTGAAGTCGGAGCCCCGGAAAGTTCTGGCGCTGTCCCATGCTGTATTTATGAGCTCAGTGCGTGTAAGTCCGGAATCAAGCAGTATCTTCTTAAGTTCATCAATTTCCTTTTCGGAAAGGCTATAATCCACTGCCGGAACCGGATCCTGCCATATCAGATCTTCTTTCGGAACATCAGAGCCGAGATATCTGCTTTTCGGTCCCAGGTCACGATGGGTGAGTTTAAACCATGCTTTTGCAAACACTTCTGCAAAAAGTTGCGGATCCCGGTAGAATTTCTCAGCGATTTTTCGGTACTCAGGGTCCATTTTCAACGCCATATCGGCATCTGTCATCATAGGATTTTTCTTAAGACCGGGAATATGCGCATCAGCGGGTTTGTCTTCTTCCTTAATATTTATTGGTTCCCACTGCCAGGCTCCTGCCGGACTCTTTTTTAACTCCCAGTCGTAGTTTAACAGCAGGTGGAAGTATGTTTTATTCCATTTATCAGGGTAGGTAGTCCATGCGCCTTCAATACCGCTGGTTACGGTGTTTTCTGCATTGCCTTTACCCTGAGGGTTTTTCCACCCGAAACCCTGTTCTTCAACATCAGCTGCCTCCGGATCAGGTCCGAGAATTGAGGCATCTCCGTTTCCATGCGCTTTACCAACGGTGTGTCCGCCGGCGGTAAGAGCAACAGTCTCCTCATCATTCATGGCCATTCTTTCGAATGTAACACGCATAGCTTCAGCGGTTTTCTTTGGGTCAGGCTGTCCGTTTACACCCTCAGGGTTTACATAAATCAATCCCATCTGAACGGCGGCAAGTGGATTCTCCAACGACTCCTCGTCTTCTTTATCGGCATACCTGTCTTTTCCTAACCATTCTTTCTCAGCACCCCAGTAAATGTCCTTTTCGGGATGCCAGATATCTTCTCTTCCTCCGGCAAAGCCATAAGTTTTAAAACCCATTGACTCATAAGCCATATTACCGGCCAGAATCATCAGGTCGGCCCATGAGAGCTTATTTCCGTATTTCTTCTTTATGGGCCATAAAAGTCTTCTGGCCTTGTCAAGATTTACATTATCAGGCCAGCTGTTGAGGGGAGCAAATCGTTGATTTCCTGTGTTGCTGCCACCACGACCATCGGCGATACGATATGTTCCGGCACTATGCCATGCCATTCGAATCATAAGACCACCATAATGTCCCCAGTCGGCAGGCCACCACTCCTGACTGTCCGTCATAAGTGCCTTTAAATCATTTTTTACGGCCTCCAAATCAAGTTTTTTGAATTCTTCCCGGTAGTTAAAATCCTTCCCGTTAGGGTTTACTTTGCAGTCATGCTGATGAAGAATATCGAGGTTTAATGCATTTGGCCACCAGCTCATCACTGATTTGTCTGTATCTGTATTTGAACCGTGCATTACAGGGCATTTTCCTTTTTTTGATGTGTTCATAGGTATTGTCTTTTGATTATTATTCAATCTGCTTGTGTCTATTGGTTAGTTGTATAATGTTTGACAGACTATAAATATACAAAATATAAAGCAGATTGTTGAGCTACAATCCGAATGAAAAGTAATATGGAAATGGAATATGATGGATTTAATTGCAGAATTGACTTTTGTGAATGCTATTGAATAACCGGTATGGTAAAGGCAAATGTGGACCCTTTCCCTTCTTCAGAAGTTACAGAGATTTTCCCACCGTTAAGCTCGACAAACTCTTTGCTGACAAGAAGTCCCAGTCCGGTCCCCTTTTCATTGTTTGTTCCGGGAGTGCTTACTATAGCGCTCTCTCTAAAAAGAAGCGCCTGTTTTTCGCTGCTCATACCAACTCCGTTGTCCTGAACAAAAACTTCAATTGTTTTACCTTTTTTGTGGCATCCGATTAAGATATCAGACTCCGGTATTGAAAATTTTATTGCGTTGTTTATCAGGTTGTTGAGCGTGGTTCGAATTAAGTCTTTGTCTGCAAATACTTTTTCAGAAACACTACATTCAACATGAATCGAGATATCTTTTTTGTTTGCAATATGATGAAAATTACTTCTCGACTCTTCAACAAGATTACCTATTATAAAGTTTTCCCTGTGCACTTCAATCTTGTTTCGCTGCGCCTGCGCCCAGTTCAGGAGATTTTTTGTTAATTCCAGTGTCTCATCTGCCGTTTCAAAAATGGTATTTGCATATGATATTGCCTGATCAAATTCCTTCTCATGAAGTTTGTCCTGCAGCACCTGACTGTATCCTAACAATATGTTAAACGGACTTATTAAATCATGCGAAATGATATGAAATATTTTATTTTTTGTTTGGATGGATTCCTGTAGCTCAGCTGTAAGCTTATCTTTAATACGTTGACGCAGATAGAGCGCAAAAACCAATAGTAATAATAATCCGATTATAATTATTGAAAATATATACCTCTGTTTTTTTTGACGCAGGCTTTCATTTGCCCTGTTAAGCTCCTCAGTTATGGTAAATCTGTTTTCAACTTCCGCGAGTGTTTGAAACTGCATTTCTGTGAACAGAGAATCAAAAACATGGATATATTGCTTGTAATTCCTGTTCGCCTCTGCATAATCCTGAATTTCATAGAAGAAATCGGCACGGTCATTATATACGTTCAGCAATTCATCGGTGCTCCCATGTTTTTTTGCGTATAGAAGCGCATTGTCGTATGCTTCTTCAGCTGAAAGATAAAGTCTCTTGTGCTTATATACCTTTCCCAGTCCAAGGTAACTGCTGATGATGCCGGAGTAGTTTCCCTTTTCAGTTAATTGGGAAAGAGCTTGTTTATAATGGAATAGTGCTGAGTCATACTCATGGTTATTAAGGTAGCACTGTCCCATTCCGATTTGGGAATTTGCTATGTAGGTTTTATTTTTAAGTGCCTGATGCAGATGCAGGGATTTCTTGAAATAGTGCATGGAAGAGTCACACCGTTTCATATCACTGTAAGTCCGGGCAAGCTCAAGTATCGCTGATGCAATTCCTAAAGAATCATTCAACTCTTCCCGAATGGTTATGGCCTTGTTAAAATAATAAAAGGCAGTATCGTAGTTTCCGTTGTTTCGGTTTATTGCTCCCAGATTAATATAGCTATATGCTATACCTCTCGGATTCTTTAGCTTCAGGAAAGTCTGCATCGACTTTTCAGCATATTGTTCTGCCAAAACTCTATTGCCGATTTCATAAAATGCATCTCCCAGGTTATTATATACATATGCGATTTCGATGGAGTCTTTAACTTCAAGACTCATTTTCAGTCCTTTATTATAATAGGGGATAGCGGTTTGCGTCTGATGTTTGTAGTGTTGATATATTACCCCAAGATAGTTGTAAAGCCGTGCAAGCTCAGGTTTGTATTCATTAGCTTCACCGATTTCAATACCTTTCCGGGCAAAAGCAATTGCATTATCAGTATCCTTTTCTCTGTATTTCCAGGATAAATCAGCGAGGACAGCGGCTAATTCCTGACCTTTGTAATTGCTAAGGCTGTCAGGAAAAGAATCCGGTAAAGCTTGAGCCTGAGCTTTTTGTGATGGTGGAATGATAAAATTCACCATCAAAAGAATGATAAATAATTGCTTCATTAACCCTACGTTGTTTTTGGTAGTGATACAAACATAAGAAAAAATGAGACAGGGTAGCCAAAATATGCTATCTCGTTCTTAAAAGATGACAAAGGAATCACAATGAAAGGTGTAGCGACGTTGTTCGCTGATGCTATGAAAACCAAAGCCTGTTTTTTATACCGAAAGGGTTATGTTTCAGAAGAGATTTCGCTTTTCTGATCTTGTCAATAACTGAGTTGAAGAATCCTTTAATGGCATGAGTAGTTTTGGTAATTGTTTTCCTGCCGTTATTCTTCAGGAAGCTTCCTCCGGCAAGCAGCCCCCAAACAAATAACAGGAATCCAATGACAACTGCAAAAAACATAAATCCGTCTTTTGCGCCTCCGGTTCCGGCCAGAGTTTCACCGGAAACACCCAAAATGAGCCCGGTAATCAGGAATATTTGTTTCTTCATGGAAGGATAGTTTTATTTGTGACCTAAAGATACAATAAAAAACTTATACAATTCCATATACTTTTGAAAAACATTGAGTTAGGGTTCTTTGATTTTACTGCCATTCATCATTTAAAATCGCATATATCACATCATCTACCCACTCTCC
>PKSY01000030.1 GCA_002869405.1 Marinilabiliales bacterium | reverse complement strand
GGTGATTGTGGAGTGAATCCCCCTTGGGGGTTAGGGGGCAACTTCGTGTCCTCAAAAATCCCTACTTTTATCCAGCACAAAATCAAGTACCATGAAGAGTATACTTATTACACTGATTATAATCACCTTTACATTATCACTTTCCGCACAAACAAACACCCGCGGGGCCACCGAAAAGACTCCTTCAAAGTCAGAGTACTTCTCCTGGATTAACAACACCAATGAAGGTGCTGCCGAAGCGCAGACCATGGCAAACCTGGCGTTTTTCAAATACCTGCATGACACCTACGGTATGGAGCTGGACATCTATGCTTTTGATGCAGGGGCTCTGGATGGGAAACGGTTTTATGGCAGTATTCATTCTGACCGTTTTAAGGAGCAGTTTCCCCGCGGTTTTGACCCGATTTATGAATATGCGAAGTCTATGAATACGCGACTGGGAATCTGGGGCGGCCCGGATGGTTTTGGTAATACCCCGGAAGAGGAGCGGCAACGTACAGATCAGATGGTTTCGTTGTGCCGCGATTACGACTGGGCGCTGTTTAAGTTTGATGCGGTATGTGGCGCTCTGAGGCCGGAGAAAGAGGATGCCTTTATCAATATGATGATTGAATGCAGGAAGTACTCTCCCGACCTGATACTACTGAATCATCGTTTGGGGCTGGAGCGGGCAGAAGAGTATGCCACCACATTTTTATGGGAAGGTTGGGAAACCTACATCGACGTGTTTATGAATAACAGCATGACAGCGCCACATCACAGAGCACAGGCTATCGCTCGAGGTGTTCCCGAAAAGCTTACACGCCTTACCGAAGACCATGGCGTTTGTATCTCTTCTTGTCCCGATTATTGGGATGACGACCTCATCGTTCAGGCCTTTAACAGGAATATGATTCTGGCACCACAGATTTATGGCAACCCCTGGTTCATCCGCGAAAGCGAACTGCCTAAAATGGCGCGCATCTTTAATATCCATAAAAAATACAACAACATTCTGGTGGAAGGCTTCCTTTTGCCGGAAAAGAAGTACGGAGAGGCCACAGTCTCCCGTGGTGACGAAAACACCCGCTTTATTGTGTTGCGTAACCTCAGCTGGGAGAAGAAAACATATAGCGTCTCACTCTCTGAAGAGATTGGATTAAAGGAGCAGGGGCGTGTTTATGTGAATCAGTACCACCCGGGCGAACGTTTTCTGGGCGAGTTTGCTTTCGCAGATGAGGTAGATGTTGAGGTGCTTCCATTTCGTGTTTGTCTGTTGAAAATCTCTGGAGAAGATGAAGATATAATACTTTCCGGGGCCCATTATGAAGTTGTTAATGATCATCTTGGAAATGAGGTTGTGGTCGATCTGCTTTCGCTTCCCGGCGAGGAGAAAACGATACAACTTCATCATCCGGAGCTATATTCCGAAGTTATCTTAAACGGTAAACCTGCACCACGTCTGCTCAAAGGTAAAAGCATGAAAATGCATTTTCCCGGCAATCAATTACAGCACGATATCACCCGCCACATTGCCACAATGGATACAATCGCGACAAGTTCCATCAACAGCGAGGCATTGTATGAAGCGACGGTTTTTGCAGCAGATAACAATGCGTTGGAAATACGGGCTATAAAAGAGACGCACGGCGGTGCTGCGATGAAGACAAGGAATAACCAAGATGTTCAAGAGACGCACGGCGGTGCGTCTTTACCGGGCTTGGAATCGCAAAAGAATGCAATAGTGGCTTTTTTAACACAAGAGACCTTCATAAACCGGGGCATATGGGATCACAACCTTTTTGATGATGACATGGAGACAGGGTTCTGGCCTTCGATACGTTATGGCGTTGACCAAAAAGTGAAGGGTGGTTGTTTTCGTCTGGATCTGGGTGAAGTGGTGGAGAAACCAACGATTACCTTGCATGTTCCTGATATGTTTGCGCTGCAGCCTTTACTGGAGGATGAAGCTTATTATGCTTCCTACAGCACCGACCTGAAGGTATGGAAGCGCATTCTTTTTATGGCTGGCACAGAGTGCAACCTGGAATTTCCGGATGAGGTGCGTTATATTCGCATCGACTATTTTCCGCAAAGGATAAATGAGATAAGCGGAATCAATAAGGCCGGGGAGCCATTGAGACGAAATAACTGGAGCGCATCAAATCTGTTTGCTGCGGCAAAAAAGATGAAAGTAGAGCAGGTTTGGAAAGCCGCGTTTGAGCTGACTGAAATGGCGGATGATGCTTATCTGTGTATAGCTGTTGAAGGGGAACATGGTATTGAAGGCGCCTATGCGACAGCGGTTATTGACGGAGAGCTGCGTGGTGCACCTGACAGGGCAACATCGTATCCTTCCAATACCTGGGAATATATTAATGCAAAGTCAAAAAAGAACTACACCTATTACATCCCGTTAAGGAAAGACGATATCGGGAAAAATATTGAAGTATATGTTCAGGCATTTGATTCAGCAAAAGTAAACCTCAGGCCGGAAGTGTATATCTCAAGCACCCCCTATCCGTTTGAGAGGGTGCGGTTAGTGCTTAAAAAGTAGCTGCTGTTAAGCTTTGTTCTTACCGTTCTTCCATGCAAATAATGCAACCCCGGCACCGGCGATTACTATTGCTACAGATGATAATGGAGTGCTAACCGGTGTATTACCTCCACCAGGTGCGCCTCCTCCTCCCGGAGGTGGTGGATCCTGGGCAAAGGCATTAATTGTTAGCATCAACATTGTACAAACAGGGATAATATATTTAAGTTTTTTCATCTCGTACCCTCCTATTGAATGAATATTTTTTGTTTAATCACCGTACTGTTATTTCTAAGGACTGCCACATAGATTCCTGTCTTTAACTGTGTGTGAATCGTATGTTTCTGGACTGTGTTTAGTCCCCTCGAAAGAACTTCAGCGCCGGTGGAGCTATATACCTCTAGCTGCATGTTTTTACAACAAGCATTCGCATTGATAACGATATCTTTCTGATGGGCATAAATTCGTGGAATATCCAGTAACTCCGGATCAATTCCCACGGTGCTGAAGTGAAGAGTAAATCGATCCTCCGGATCATTTTTTAAATAAGAAAAATTATAAGCACCTGACGACAGATCATGGTATGTACCTGTTTTGGAGTCTTCTATAACAGCTTCAGTAACAAGGCTGTTTTCAGCTATCATAATGGAAAACTCACCGGAAGTTTCAGACCTGAAACCAAGTTGAACACTTTCACATACCGGGCGTCGGTCGATGGAGTAGCGTTCTTCACCATTTATACTATAAAGCTGAGGAAGTTCTTCCACATATGAGAGCATTTTAAAGGCATCGTATTGCAAATCGAAAGCAGAGGTAGCATCTTCTTCAAAAAGGAAATAGAAGTGATCCTCTTTGGTTTCATTGAAAGCAATAAGTTCAATATGGTTTGGGGTTTCTTCCTTCGCTGTTTGATCTTTTCTTTGTATCGCAGCATTATGAACACGACATGAATTGTCGACTTCAAAATTGCCATCAGCAAGGGCTTTAATAAAGAAACCTTCCATGGGACTTACAAACCTGTCGCCTGATCCCATGCCATTATTCCATGATTCATAATTTTCGGAATCCGGGTTCCAGTGGTATACCGCCCCATAGGTATCATCCCGCTCATCCCAATTGATGTGACTTGGATAGGGATTACTGACGAGGTTCCAGCCACCATTATCTGCATAAATTGGCGTTGACATAGTGCCCGTGTTCGGCGTGCCTGAGAAAGTGTAGGTGGTGTTTTTTGGCGTATCCCACAGGGCATAACCAACCATTGGTGAGAGGATATCAGACCCGTTAATTATCTCTATCCAGTTCCCGCCTGCATAATACTGCAGGTAGTCACCGACAAATATGGCCGCATCATGTGTTGTAACGGGAATACCAATAAGATTCCATTTGCTGTCACCTATAAAATTCTGAACATTGATGCTTCCTGTTACATCGCTTGCTGTGAGCAGGTCTGAATTTCCATCTGCCTGATCAGAAAGCATATCGAAGGTGCCATTATTCACCAAAGGACCTTCAAGGATCAGCGCATTTCCCGGATGAACTGTAACTGCAGCACCACTGTTAATGGTAAGTGCATTCCCAAAACCAATTGTATAGGAATCAATTTCAGGATCATTTGCAGTAACAGGGATGGTTAGATTATTACCTCTTGTAGGAATTTCTGTGGTCCATACAGGGCCAGGTGTAAGGTTAACAGTCCAGTTTTGATTGTTCTCCCAGTCCTGATCACTGGATCCGTTCCATGTAATATTATATTCAAACTCGTAACAACCCATATCAGGTGTTCCACAGCGGTAGCTACCCTCAAGGTCTGTTTCTTCTGCTCCAAAGAAGTCACCGGTATTGATACAGGGTGATGCTTGCTGCAGGTGATAATCACCTATATCATCAACAAACAATGGATCCTCATCAATGTTATCTCCCCAGTCATCACCGAATCCGGGCTGCCAGTTTGATGATCCTCCGGATCCCTGGATATTGGAATTTCCTACCTCTGCATTTAAAATATGTACATTGGGGTTTGAAGCAGAGGCTGTATTATTATAGATAACAGAACCATAAATATAATATGGACTAGCAGTTAAACAATACAGTCCTCCGGCATTGTCTGTTGCATTGTTCCTGGTGACGGTACAGTTTTGTAACAGCACATAGGCACTAAAACTCCACATTGCACCTCCCGCACTTGCTGAGTTATTGATGAAAAGGCAGTCATAATACTCAGGTGCTTCGTAGTCATTTAGTACTGCCCCTCCAAAGTTTGTGGCTGAGTTATTGTCAAAAGTGCAACGATACACGTTCAGGATTGCATTATAATTATATAATGCTCCCCCCTCATTATCCGCATGATTTCCTGTAAAGGAACAATCATAATATTCACAATCTGAATTGTTATTATAAACAGCACCACCTTCATCAACTGTTGTATTACTTATGAAGTCGCAGCTGAAGAATGAAACATTGTTTTCGTTATCAATATATAGTACGCCTCCATCAGTAGAAGCGCTATTGGCTGAGAATGTACAGTTAGTGAAGGAGCCCGGTGAGTTATGATTATATATTGCCCCCCCTGTTGATGAGCTACAATCATTAAAGGTAGAATTCGAGATTTCGAAATTGCTTATATCCGTAAGGAAGATTGCTCCACCTTCACTATTTACACTACATGTTTCAAATGTGCAATTGTCTATTAAGAGTGAACCGAAAAAACAAGCAATTGCCCCTCCATCTTCCACTGCAAGGCAATTAAGGAATGAACAGTTTCTGATGATTAAGTTATCGTTTCGGCTAGAAATTGCCCCTCCATATGTCGTCAGTCCCTTCAGAAATGTGATCCCACTTACCTCAAATGAGTAGGTTGTAGAGCTATAAAGGTCGAAAATACCGTACCAGTGGTCACCATCGATAGTAAGTGAAGCAATTCCCGGGCCTGTGATAACAAGGTTTTTATCAATGGTTATCTCTGACATCAGCGATATCGTTCCGGTAACGGAAAAATTTATGGTATCCCCGGAAGAGGCATCTGCAATAGCCTGACGCAGGGTTCCAGGTCCGGAATCGCCTAAGTCAGTAACGGTAACAATCGTTCCATAAGAGGAAAAAGTGCCGGTAAGCAGTATTAACAAAAATGTCAATACCAATAAAGGTTTTGAGTTTCCCATAGGTTTGGTTTTTATACGTCTGGTTAAGTTTCCAACTATATTGCCATAAAGATATAAAAAAAGAGATTGCAAACATTAAATATTGATCAATTTTAAATATGGTGCAACAATATTGAATATACTGAAAGAGCGTAGCTATTGAACATGTATTTTGCAATGGATCTCCCTATTATTTCCTCTTATCTTCGCGATGTAGATTCCTGGTGACAGTGTTGTCAAAATCGTTTGTTTGGAACAGCTTAAAATAGAATTGCGAAAAACTTTAGCACCTGTGATTGAATAGATGATGAGTTCGTTATACTCGCCTGCATCATTATGAAGAATTGTAACCTTCTTTTGATTGGCAAAAACACTCGTAGCGTCTGTATTCTCAGGGAAGATACCCGTTGAACCAAAATGAATTATAAAGCGATTTTCATGCTCCAGGGCAACATAATCAAATGAGTACGGGGCTGTTGAAAGATCATGAACAGATCCGGTTTTAGTATCCTCGAGAAGAATTTTTGTTTTCAAACTGTTTTCAGCTATCATAATGGAAAACTCACCGGAATTTTCACATCTAAAACCCAATTCAATATAATCACATTCCGGTCGCCTGTCGATGGAGAGTCTGCTACCATTCGAAACACTGAATAGTTGTGGAACCTCTTCCGCATATGAAAGCATTTTGTAAGCATCATATTGTAAATCAAAACCATTTGAGGCATCCTCTGTAAAGAGAAAATGGAAACTATCCTGAAAGGCATCATTAAAAGCGATGAGTTTCAGAATATTTTCATTTCCTTTTGGCGCTTTATAATATGCACTGTTCCCCTGGTGAGTTCTCATACTATTATCAAGGGAGAAAACAGTATCAGTGGATGCGTTGACCCAGAATCCCTGCATGGGAGGGACAAACTGTATTCCTGAACCAACATTATTGTTCCAGTTCACATAGAGTTGATTCTCCGGATCCCAGAAGTATATTGCACCATAAGAATCATCCAACAAAGCCCAGTCTATGGAAGATGGATATGGATTACCCATCAGGTTCCAGCCTCCATAGGAAGAGGTTACCGGAAAGGTAACCTCACCTGTATTTGGTGTTCCCTGAAAAGCGTATGTAGTACTTTTAGCATTATCCCATAGAGAGTATCCTACCATAGGAATCAAAGGTGTTGTAATATCTGATATTTCAACCCAGTTGCCATCTTCATAATATTGAAGATAATCTTCTCTGAAAATTATCGCTTTTGCATTCTCAACAGGCATTGAAATGAGGTGCCACTGACTATCGGAAATATATTTCTCGAAGTGGACCTGTCCTATAATATGACCATAAGTGATTAATGAGGCTGTAGCATCATTTTGCGATTTGAGATTAAGATTCCCCTGAGTTAGATTCAGGGTATCATATATGGAGAGGCTACCACCTGCAGCGACTGATACTTCAGCATCAGCCTCAACAACAAGTTTCCCTATAAGGACCGGGTTATCACTGTTATTGCTAATAATTGGATTGTGAGCTGTGGGAGATATCACAATGTCATCATTTCCAGAAGTTGGAAAAATGGAGAAGGCCGGATGAGCAAAACCGATACCCCAGTTATTTTCATTATCCCATGTCTCGTTCTCTGCACCAGTCCAGGTGAGTTCATAGGGCAGTTCATAGCAACCGATATCCGGAAGACCTGAACAAAATTTTTCCTCAAGGTCACGGTAATCGTTATCAGTCAAACCTTTATTGATACAGATAGAGTGGGTGTTGAGATGGAGATCGCCGGAGATATTCGGTGCGGGTGAAGAGACATTGGTATGAAAGGCCGGATCAGCGTCGATATTTCCTCCCAGATCAATGCCATAGAGCCCATTCCAAATGGCGCTGCCGCCAGAGTTTTCCAACAGGCAATTTCCAAAGGAGGATTGCCCAAGGTCGTTCACTACCGGTGTACCATCATGATCAAAGATGATGGTATTTGTCGCTTCCACAACGCTATTGTCATTATATATTGCTGTACCATTTCCTGTAACCTCATTCCCGGAGATTGAGAGGTGATCAAGTGCTGTCGGCGTCTCTTCAATATAAAATGCCCCACCCTGAGCAGCCAGATTCCCTGTTATTGCCAGGCTCTGCATGGTGGCTGTATCGCATTCAGAAAGGTATATCCCTCCTCCCTTTTCTGCTTCATTACCAGCAATGGTGTTTTGTTTAAGTGTCAGATCATAACGTCTGCAATAGATAGCTCCTCCATCCAATGAGGCTGTGTTACCCAGCATACTTGAATTAGAAATTGTCGCAGGATAGGGATTAACAGATGGTGGTGCTAAAAAAACAGCCCCACCCTTTTCTGTTGCCGAATTATTTGAAAACATTGACCCTAAAACCTGGACCTCAGAATAAAAACTCATGTAACCACCACCCTGTTCGGCCTGATTAGACATAAAATTACAGTATATAATATTAACCTCATTCCCCTGAGAAAATATTCCACCACCAGAATTACCACATATATTATTTTGGAAATCACAATTTTGGAAATCACAATTTCCCAGATAAACACCAACAGCGCCACCATTTGTTGATGAATTGTTAGAAGAAAAACTACTGTTTGAAACAGTTGCAGTATTCGAATATTCAATGTAAATGGCTCCACCTGTATTTATGCATTGGTTATTATCAAACTGGCACGAATCTAACAGGAAGTAATCTCCATGAAAATAAACTCCTCCACCAAATTTTGCTTCAGAATTTGAAAAATTACACCCTTTGATAGACAAGGTATCGCTATACAACCCCAGAGCTCCAAAGCCGTCCGGAGAATATGCATATGCAAAGGATAAATCATTTATATGTAGAACCGGTTTTTCAGAGAAACTAAATTCATTAGCAAAGATTGAAGAGGCATTATTACCGTTTATGGTAAGAAGCTCACTTCCCGGCCCCAGAATGAAAAGATCTTTATCAAGGGTTACCTCCCCTGAGGTAAGGGTAATAGTTCCTGAAACAGAAAAAGATATGGTATCACCGGGAGCTGCATCCAGGACAGCCTGCCTCAATGACCCCGTTCCGGAATCATCGGTATTGGTAACAATAATAGTATCAGCAATGCCCGTAAGAGGAAGCACCATAATGGCAAAGAAGAGTTGCCAGAGAAGAAATCTTTTCATGGTCGATTGGTTTTCAACAAAACCAAAGGTACAAAAAAAGAGAGAGAGACAAAGTGCCACCAACGCGGTGCTACCTTTGTCTCCATGGGAAAAACTTATAGTTGAACCCTCAACCCCACAGAAACAGTCCTGCCGAAACCGGCGAAGCCTGTAAAAGTATTGGCAGTGTGATTCATTCCATCCACACCACGCAGGATATAGTCGGCATCGAAAAGATTTAAGACGGAAATGTTAAACATTGCCGGCTGATGAAACAATGTAAAATTTCCTGTAAGATGAATATCTGCAAGCGTGTATGATGGAATCTGCCAGGCCTGACTGCGGTCATCAGGATTGCTTCTGGAGACCGGGTCAAAACCGGCGAAAATTCTGTCATAATGGGTGGCTTCACCCCGTAAGGTCAGAAACCGGAAAAGCGAAACTTCAGCAAATCCTCCCACCTGTGTCATAGGTGCATCACCAACATAAAGATTCTCTGTATACACGTTAATGGTATCTACTATCACGTGCTCGCTGTTGTATACCTCAGCTTCCACATCATTGGTCCAGATCCAGTTTCCTACACCGGCAAACAATCCTGCACGAACTCTTCCCGGAAGGATATAGTTTGCCTCGGCTTCTATACCACTGTGTCTTGCATTCAATCCCTTAATCAACACAGGATCAAGAAACTGGTTATATTCATTTGCCAGGAAAGAGCGATCATTCCAAACAGAATAATAGGCATTTACACGCCCGTAGAGATTTCCTTTTCCGTAGCTGTACCCGCCTTCCAAAGTGTAGATATCTTCGTTGCTCAGACCCTGTGAAACCTGATTGGTATAGTTTCCGAAAACATACTTGAAGTAAGGCGCTCTGTTAAATAATCCACCATTGAAATAGACATTATGGCCATCTGCGAAAGCTTTATTCAGACCAAACCGTACATCATAGCCAAAAAGTGTTACCTGCTCACTCCACAGATTCTCAGGTCTGTAGTTGTAATGATCATAGCGCTGGTACAGATTGCCGTTTACAGATCCCGAAAGGAAAGCATTAAAGCCATTATGATGATAGGAAGCCTGCGCATAGGCATTGGCAAAATGTATGAGCGCGCCATTGTTAATTTTGATGGTGTCACCCACATATTTCAATACATTACGTCCATCAACACCTCTTAAAGACCAGGCATAATCATCGATAAAGACTTCCCCACCCAGTAAATCTGCAACCGTTTCGTACAGCGAAGATTTGAAATACCGGTAGTGAATGCCGGCCTTCAGTGTGAGCCGCTCATTAACTTCATAATCCAGTGTGGAAAGGATACCGGTCCAGATATGATCCGCGTGAAATACCGTTTGTGCAATTTGGGAGTAATTTTCTATCACATCACCATCGGGAGTTGTATAGCTCTCGCCATGATTCATGTTGTTGTTGTAAACGGCTTGCCAGTCAATCTGTCCGCTGCCATTGGTAAAATCAGTAATCGAAGCCCATGTGCCGAATCGCTCCGACCATTTTCCACCACCTTTGCCGGGGCTGAAATAGGCTGAGGTGGCGAGAAATGCCTTTTCAGAAATGGTCCAGTAGTGGTTTAAGGTGAGATAGGGTTTATGATAGAAATTTTCTGAAGTATTATTAATCTCGCCATTATAGCTGCCCCATTCCTTGTTGTAGGTGATGCCGTACTTTTTCATCTCTTCAAGTGAGAGACGAACATTGCGTTGCCCGTGGCGCTCCGGATTACCCATAGCAGTAAACACCAAAAGATGTTTTTTATTGATGTTTTTTGAAACAGAGAGGAAATATCCATAGCCGGAAGAGTACGTACCATCCACATACCCATCACCTCCAAATGCTGAACCCATTAGCGAGACAGCGTAACCGTTTTGCATTCGGCCGGTATTCCATGCAAAGGTGGTTTTTTTATTTCCGTAGGATGTAAAAGAGGTACTCACTGCGCCGCCCGTTTTTGCTTCCGGGCCATTGGTAATGATATTTATGGCGCCACCTATGGCATTTACACCAAAGGCGGATGAGCAGATTCCCTTCTGTACCTGCATGGATTGCGTTACATCGGCGAGGCCGAGCCAGTTGTT
Organism: Marinilabiliales bacterium; assembly: GCA_002869405.1. Lineage (GTDB taxonomy): Bacteria > Bacteroidota > Bacteroidia > Bacteroidales > BM520 > BM520. Next base: position 7,249 of record PKSY01000030.1, on the reverse strand, counting down.
CCAGTACACCAGACCATTCTCAACACTTGAGATGGGAATTCCGTTAAGGAGCAAAGCAATGTTATCCTGCTTAAATCCACGGATATTAATTTCTGCATCTCCGGCACCGCCGCCGGTTCGGGCAGCAAAGACTCCCGGAACAGCTGCCATTGCCTCGGGGAAGGTTCTGTCGCCCAGCCGCTGTTGAATAGCTGTCGCCCCGATGCGATTCATGGAAAAAGCTCTGTCGGTCTCTTGTCCGGTGGAGGCAATCACCTGAATACCTGTGAGGCCGATAATTGTGTCTGTTTCTTGTTGGCCAAATGCCAATGCTTCTGCTGCTGCAAGTAGCAGTGTTAAAATAATTCGTGTTGTTTTTTTCATCACGCCCTGGTTAAAAATTGTTAAAACCGTTACCTCGGGGCATAATAAAACCCCGAAGGACTTCGAGGCGTAAAGGGAGATGCGGCACAATAAATGCCACGCAGGAATACCGGTATTATGGTATTCGGATCTCTTCTCCCATCCAGACTTTACGGTCGGTTCCGGAATTTCACCGGACAGGTCCCCCTGAGGGGATTAGCGGACTGTCACCGCCGGTAGGGAATTTCACCCTGACTCGAAGAAACCGGGGCAAAGGTAAAAAGAGATTTCATTTGAGCAAGGGCTCCGGTCGCGAAACCGAAAATTGTATTAATTTAGCACCTCAAAGAATCCATGGCACAACACGAAGAGAAATATAACAGGAGACGCCTGCGCTCAGCATATCTTTCCACGGTGGTAAGTATCACTTTGGTGTTGTTTCTGTTGGGAGTGCTGGGAGTACTTGTTATTCATGCCGGCTCCATAGCACGTTATGTGAAGGAGAACATCATCCTTACTTTGGTTATTGATGATGAGGCCGACCCCGGCACTACTCTGGCATACAGCAAGTCACTGGAAGCAACGCCATTCATTAAAAAGTCCATTTTTATCAGTAAGGAACAGGCAGCCGAAGAGCTTCAGGAAGAACTCGGGGAAGAGTTTATTGGTTTTCTGGGTTACAACCCCATTCCATCTACGCTCGACCTCTATCTGGAGTCTGAATATACCCACCCTGACAGTCTGGAAATAATGGTTACCGCAATTCAAAAGGATCCACTTGTAACAGAGGTAAAATATCAGAAATCTCTTGCAGGAAAAATCCAGGAGAACATAGAAAAGATAACGCTGGTAATTCTCTCCTTTTCAGTATTGCTGCTGCTGGTATCCATTGTGTTAATACATAATACCATTCGTTTATCTGTTTATTCGAAGCGGTTTTTAATCAGAACGATGTACCTGATCGGAGCGACCCGCTCGTTTATCCGCAGGCCGTTTATGGGTTCAAGTATCCTGCAGGGAGTAATAGCCTCTTTTCTGAGCCTGACATTGGTTTCTGTCAGCCTCATGGAAGTTTACCGTCGCTTTCCGGAGTTATATGAGGCAGGTAATAAATATATTTTGATATACCTTGCCGCAGGGATTTTTGTTACCGGGCTGCTTATTACAGCTCTCTCAACCTTTATGGCAGTAAATAAGTATCTGAATGCAAAAAAAGAAAAACTATACCACTGATTATGAATAAAAAAAATATACCACAGGAAAAACAGGAGCTCCGCGCGAAGTTCGCTTTTGGAAAAGAGAACTATCGAATTATGCTCATTGGAATTTTACTCATAGTACTGGGATTTCTTCTGATGATCGGAGGGGGCAGTGATGACCCTCAGGTTTTCAATGAGGCTATCTTTAGCTCACGACGACTCACTATCGCTCCTATTCTTATTCTTGCTGGTTTTGTAACCGAGATTGTGGCGATAATGTATAAATCTAAAGAGTAATCATAACCTGAAATTATGAGTTGGATAGAAGCATTAATCCTTGGAATAATTCAGGGATTGACGGAGTTTTTGCCTGTGAGCAGCAGCGGCCATCTGGAATTGGGGAAGGCTATTTTGGGAATTGAAGCAGAAGAGAGCCTGATGTTCAGTATTGCGGTACATGGTGCAACAGTATTGAGTACGATAATTGTTTTCCGAAAAGAGATTCTTGAACTTTTTGCCGGATTGTTTAAGTTTAAACTAAACGAAGAGACTCACTATATCGCCAAAATCATTGTTTCGATGATTCCGGTTGGTATCGTAGGTGTTTTTCTTAGAGATGAGCTTAAGGCCTTATTCGATGGCAACGTAATTCTTGTTGGTAGTATGTTGCTGGTGACTGCTGCGCTTCTCGCATTTACCTATTATGCAAAGGAGAGGGAGAAGAAAATAACCTACAAGAATGCTTTTTTTATTGGTATTGCGCAGGCATTGGCTGTTTTACCGGGTATTTCACGCTCCGGGGCTACAATTTCAACCGGATTACTTCTGGGAAATAAACGCCCGGAGGTAGCAAAGTTTTCATTTCTCATGGTTTTGCTGCCTATTATTGGTGAGAATTTTCTGGATATTACCAGTGGCGAAATGGCCGCATCTTCAATAGGAACAACACCTCTTCTGGTTGGTTCAGTGGCTGCATTTATCACCGGACTTCTGGCCTGCACCTGGATGTTGAGAATTGTGAAAAGAGGGAAGTTAATCTGGTTTGCGGTATATTGTGCCATTATTGGTATTACAGCAATTATTACACAGATATTTATATAATGGAGAACGCTAAAAACCGACCATATGATTTTCAGGCAGGAGAGGTGCTTCTGATTCATAAACCTTATACCTGGACCTCTTTTGATGTAATCAATAATTTACGACTGTTTATCCGACACAATTTTAAAATCCGGAAGGTTAAGGTAGGTCATGCCGGAACGCTGGATCCGCTGGCCACGGGACTGATTATTCTCTGTACCGGAAAATTCACCAAGCGAATTGAGGAGTTTCAGGCTCAGGAGAAGGAATACATCGGAACATTTACCCTGGGAGCCACTACACCATCCTTTGATATGGAGAAGGAGATTGACAACACCTTTCCTGTTGAGCATATTACGGAAGAGATGATTCGGGAGACGGCCGGAAAATTTATTGGGGCGCAACAACAACTCCCGCCAATTTATTCTGCAGTGCGAATTGAAGGCAAGAGGCTTTACAAGCATGCACGTAAAGGCACCGAAGAGGAGGTGGAGATAAAACCACGTGATATTTTTATTTCCGAATTTGAAATCACAAAAGTGATATTTCCGGTGGTCTGGTTCAGGGTAGTTTGTAGCAAGGGAACCTATATTCGTGGTCTGGCCCGTGATTATGGTGAAGCGCTGGGCTCAGGAGCATACATGACATCGCTGCAGCGAACACGAATAGGAGATTTTCATCTTAATGAAGCCATGAGCCTCGATGAATTTAAAGAAGTTGCCCTGGCGAATAGAATTATTCCTGAGGAAGAGCTGAATTAATGCATTTTTTGTATCCTTTTAGACCTTTTTTCGTAAATCCTTTCATAATGATGAAGTTAATACTTAAAGCCTCTTGATTTCAGGTCGATATTGTATTATCTTTGCACCCCTTTTTTGCGCATTTTTTTAATATAAAGAAATATATCGTTCATATGAAATTATCCCAGTTCAGGTACAATTTGCCTCAGGAACTCATTGCCTCAGAGCCAAAAGAACACAGAGATGAATCAAGATTAATGGTGTTGCACCGCGACACTCAGAAAATTGAGCATCGTAGCTTTAAAGATATACTTGATTATTTTGATGATGGTGATGTTTTTATCCTTAATAACACCAAGGTTTTTCCTGCACTGCTGGAAGGTGAAAAGGAAAAGACAGGTGCCAAGATTAAGGTTTTTCTTTTGCGTGAATTAAACCGCGAAACACGCCTGTGGGATGTGTTGGTTGATCCGGCAAGGAAAATCCGTATTGGTAACAAGCTTTATTTTGGTGATGATGATGCCCTGGTAGCTGAGGTAATTGATAATACTACTTCCAGAGGACGTACATTGCGGTTTCTTTTCGATGGACCATATGAAAGCTTCAAAGAGACTATTACTAACCTGGGAAAGACCCCAATTCCTGAGGAGATTCAGCAAATCAGAGGTATAAAACCTGAAGATGATGAGCGTTACCAAACGATTTATGCCAAGCATGAAGGTGCGGTAGCTGCTCCAACTGCAGGTCTTCACTTTAGCCGGGAGCTTCTAAAACGTCTTGAGATTAAGGGAATTGAGTTTGGTGAAGTAACCCTTCACGTCGGATTGGGAAACTTTCGTGAAATAGATGTGGAGGATCTTTCCAAGCATAAAACAGATTCCGAGGAGATGTATGTTTCTGAGGCTACAGCCAAAAAGGTAAATGCCGCGAAAGACAGCAGGAGGAAAATCTGTGCGGTAGGAACAACCAGCATGAAAGCCATTGAGAGTGCAACTACCATTGCCGGAAAACTGAAGCCTTATGACGGATGGACAAACAAGTTTATCTTCCCTCCCTATGAGTTTAATGTGGCCTCATCAATGATTACAAATTTCCACCTTCCAATGAGCTCAATGCTGATGATGGTTTCTGCTTTCGGAGGTTATGATTTTGTGATGAAAGCCTATAAGGAAGCAGTAAAAGAGAAGTATCGTTTTTTCACCTATGGTGATGCAATGCTTATCATCTAGAATGAATACTTAAAGATAATCAGGGGATTTTGTACCTTCGTACGGAATCCCGTTTTTTATGCAAAAACACGTCATTATAGTTGCAGGCGGTTCCGGAAAACGTATGGGTAACGCCACTCCGAAACAGTTTCTTTTGCTCGCAGGAAAACCTTTGCTGATGCATACCATGGAGGCTTTTTACCATGCAGATCATAAGATTAACATCATCCTTGTGCTTCCTGAGGTGCATATTCAGCATTGGAACACTCTATGTAAAAAGTATGAGTTTTCTTTAGCTCATCAGATTACCGAAGGTGGGAGAGAGCGTTTTTTTTCTGTGAAAAACGGACTTCAGATGGTCGGGGAGTCGGGTCTGGTGGCTGTGCATGATGGCGCTCGTCCGTTAATTGATAAAGAGACTATAAACCTTGTTTTTGATGAGGCGCAGAAAAGCGGTGCAGCAATACCCGTTACCATCCCGGCAGAATCTGTCAGGTTTATTGTAAATGGGAAAAGTGAGCATGTTGACCGGGAAAAAGTAAGAATGGTGCAAACTCCGCAGGTTTTTCAGGCGGATATTTTAAGGCAAGCCTATAATACACCTTTTTCCTCGCTTTTTACCGATGATGCCAGCGTCGTGGAGAGCTGTGGATACAGCGTATCACTGACAAAAGGCTCGTCATTTAATATCAAAGTTACAAATCCCGGGGATATTGCTCTGGCAGAAACACTTTTAAGCATAAGAGCGCATGGTACAGACTGAGAAGCCGGAAAAAATAATCCTTGGTGTAGATCCCGGAACGAGGTTTATGGGCTGGGGTATTGTGCGTAAAACAGGGAAGAATCTTGAAATTATGGATATGGGGGTTTTAAAGCTTAACAGTGTGGCAAATCCCTGGCAGAAGCTGGAGACCATCTATAATGAGATTTCAACTATACTTATGAAATATACACCGGATGAAATGGCCATTGAAGGTCCTTTTTATGGTGAAGATGCCCAGGCAATGCTGAAGCTTGGAAGAGCGCAGGGTGCTGCTATAATTGCAGCCATAAAACGTTCAGTACCGGTTTTTGAGTATCAGCCTTTGAGAATTAAACAGGCAGTTACCGGAAATGGAAGAAGCTCTAAAGAGCAGGTTGCCGGTATGGTTATGGCTCTTCTGAAGCTGAAGGAGATGCCCGAGAAACTGGATATTACGGATGCCCTCGCTGTTGCTATCTGTCATGCCAATCAGGATGGAAAAACTGTTTCAAAAGGAAAGAAAGGTAACTCATGGGATCAGTTTCTTAAGGAAAATCCGGGCAGAATACGTTGATTTTTATACTTTCGCTTGCCAAAACATAAAAAAAAACTATTTTTATACCCTGAACGGCATGACTTTACAGCCGTCGAACAAAATTTAAGTACTAACAAAACTATTGTTGTAGTTACATTATGAACGCTGATATTTATCAGGTTGACATTTCAATACTGAATCTCGAGCCTGTAATCTGGAGGCAGGTAGAAGTACCTTCAGACATTTCCCTTGCTGATTTCCACCAAGTAATTCAAAAGGCCATGGGTTGGTCTAACAAGTATAAACATCGTTTTGCGAAGGATACAACTTTCTATTCGCCCAACGCCGAAATGCTTGATGAAGATTATACGTGCATTGAATATCAAAAAATTAAGTTATGTGACTTGCTGGAAGTTGTGAAAGACAAGGTAATCTATAACTATGATTTTAAAGACAATTGGGTACACGAGATCCTGCTTGAAAAGCGGATACCTTTTGTTGAAGGTCAAACCTATCCTAAAGTGCTCGATGGTGAGGGAAACTGTCCTCCTGAAAGATGTGGTGGCGTAGAGGGCTTCAATGAAATTCTTGATGTGCTTGATAATCCGGATCATATGGACTATGAAGACACCATTGATTTCCTTGGTGAAGACTATGACCCTGACTTTTTCGATATCGATGCAGCAAACAGCGCTTTGATGGGCGAATAATTTCTTTTTTTATTCACCGGAAGAGTGTGCATTAAACTCAGGTGCGTAAACACACTGGATTGTACTTAAACCTCCGGTATAAGAACCTTTTCTGACGCGGAACAGTTCATATTCAAAAACATATGAGCCTTTGGGCAGGTAATCAAAAAAGTAATTTACTGAAGCATCGCGAACCGAAAAATAGTAACCTGCTCCGTCGTTATAACGATACCCGCTATTCATTTCCACCGGTTCAAAAGCGGCTGTTCGGCTGTCTTTAAGATGAACAAACGAATAATCCCTGTCTGTTGTCACCTCCATACGAACTACAATTTTGTCGCCGTTTTTAACTGCTGCATCTTCATTTATTTCCACTAGTTCAGGACCCTGGTCAGAAATCTCTTTTTTGAATAGTTTTCGTGAAATTGTAATCCCATTTCCGGCTGAGGTTATCTCACTGTACGGCGCATAATACTGCCAGTGCATTGCTCCCCAGCTGAAATCATCTTTCGCTGAAGATACCTCTATATTCCCGAAGTCCGGTTTAACTTCCTTTCCGTGCCATACCTTTTTTATGTAGCCTGTTCCGGGCTCTTTAACATCATCCGCAGATACAACGGTTGTATTACCCATTCGTATTTCAATATCATTGTTTGTGTCGAGCATCTCCTCACCCTGCAAAAGTAAGGCATACACTGCGTGCACAGTTGCAAT
>PKSY01000285.1 GCA_002869405.1 Marinilabiliales bacterium | reverse complement strand
GTATAAAGATTTGACTCCTGACCCCATTGAACTTCCTCCACGTGTAAAAAAAGAGGGCTACATTCGTCCTCCAATAAGTGATCAGACGTTTATTCCTGAAATCTTTTAATCATGATAAAACATATAGTCGCCTGGAAAATCAAGGCCGCGAATGGGCGCACAAAAGAGGAAAATATAAAGCTACTGAAGGAACGCCTGGAAGAGCTACCATCCCTGATTCCGGAGATTATCACCATGTCGGTGAATACCAACAGTCCCATGGCGAAACCCGACAATTACGATATCATCATCGAGTCAGAGTTTGAGAGTATGGAGGCGCTGAAACGCTATAGCGACCACCCGTCTCATCTTGCGCTAATTGAACTTCTTTCAGAGATTCGCACACATAAGGCTGCAGTTGATTATGAGGTATAAAAAAAGGATGCTCCGAGGAGCACCCTTGATCTAACCTAAAACTAAACATTATAAACAATCCCATAATGCACTATTCACCTACGGAATAGCCTAAGTTCTGCGTTGCATTCGGGTTATTAGTTAATTCATCCAACGGTATAGGATAAAGCTCATTTTTATTTGAAGTAAATCCAAAACCGGAAAGTACATTGTCTGCCAGCCCCCATCTTACGAGGTCAAGGAAACGAACACCTTCAAAAGCGAGTTCACACTGTCTTTCGAGAACAATTGCTTCAAAAAGGTCTCCTGAAACAGGACCAAGATTAGCTCTTTCACGAACTCTGTTGATGTAAGTTTCAGCAGTTCCTGAAGCACCATTACGGTAATGAGCTTCAGCAGCCATCAGCAGTACATCACCAAAGCGCAGAAGGCGCAGGTTTGTACCATAGTTCAGTGCATCTACTGCACCATTGGCAACATTAGTTTCGTCAGCAATAGTACTATATTTAATACGGAAATAGCCATCGTAACCCCAGGCATCTGCATTTGCCCATGATCCGCCGGCAGCTTCAAGTTCTGCTTCACTGATCAGAGTAGCTTTTCTACGTACAGTATCACCTGCAGTAATAAACGGCTCCCAGCATTCAGCAGCAGGGTTATTAAAGCCCCAGCCACCAATAAGACCTGTTGAACCCGGATCAAGATAGTCACCACGAGGACCACACAGCTGCCAGTGAATATTGTTTTCCATAGCTCTGTTGCCACCCCACTGGAAAGTACCCCAGTCGTAACCCATATCACTGGAGTAAGACACTTCAAAGATTGATTCTACACCAAATTCAGTCTCCTTACGGAAAAGAGTCGAATAATCTTCTTCCAAATCATACTCACCGGATTCAATCACCAGATCAAAAATATCCGCAGCGTCAGACCATTTCTCCTGGAATAAATATGCTTTTCCAAGAAGTGCCTGAGCCATACCTTTTGAACAACGGAACTGGTCACCAGCCATGTATTCACTCTTAAGTGGCAGCACAGCAATAGCTTCATTAAGATCCTTCTCTATCTGAGCATAAATTTCCGTTTTACTTACGGTAGGCTGAGCATACTCACTTGGTGCAGGTTCTTCCAGCATCAAAGGTACATCTCCGAACATACTAACCAGTTCGAAATAGAAATATGCTCTCAGCGCCTTAGCCTCTGCGATAATTTTCTCACGAACCTCAGTTTCCGGTTCTACATTGTTAATTACCTTGTTGGCACGATATATTCCATAATAATTAGACTGAAAAACAGAAGTTATCACAGGATTTCCTGCACCATATGTAAATACATCAAGCTCCTGATAAGGCACCTGGTCACCGGCATTTCCACCACCTGCATAGGATTCATCCGAAGGCAATGTTTTAGCCAGATACGCGCTATTCCAGTCACGGGCATTTGCCCATTGCAGAATGTCGTATGCAGCTATTACCGCAGCCAGTGCATCATCATCTGTTTTATAAAAATCTTGTTCTGCCATTTTTCCTACAGGATTAACATCCAGGAAATCTTTGGTACATCCATTAAAGAGGAGCGCAAAGCAGAATATGCCTATAATTCCAATTGATATTTTATATTTCATGATATTCATTTTAAAATTCAACAACCATTAAAGTCCTAAGCTTATCCCAAAGAGAATCATTTTAGGAGTAGGGTAATAACCCAAATCAATACCAACGCTATTTGCATTATTATTACCGATAACAGGATCAAGCCCCGGGTAATTTGTAAAAGTAAAATAGTTCTCAAGTGATGCATATACACGAAGGTTATTAATACTAATCTGATTAGAGAAATTTGAAGGTATTGTATATCCGAGCTGAATCTGGCGGATTTTTACATAAGAACCATCAAAAACCATCATATCACTGTAGTAAGCAAATGGGTCTGTAGTTGTTGGAGCAAACCATTCGTTGGTGCTGCCTTCGCCTGTCCACATATTGTCATAGAAAAACTGAGGTCTGTTAGCAGTAGCTCTGTCAGTTCGGTTGAATCCCATGAGAATATCATTTCCGAAAGAACCCTGAACAAACACATTCATATCAAATCCTTTATATGTTGCATTGAAGTTTGCACCAAGCATCACATCCGGATGAGGGTCACCAATGTAGGTCATATCATCCTCATTGATAAGGTTATCATCATTGGTATTTACTATAATCGGATCTCCCGGTGCAGGAGCATATCCTGAAAGACCGTTATCAGCAATATACGCATCAATCTCAGCCTGATTCTGGAAAATACCATCTGTTTCATATCCTCTGAAATACCATACCGGTAATCCTTCTTCAAAATATGTAGCAGTCCAGCCAGTACCAACACTCTCACCGCTAACGCGCTCAAGCAGAGGGTTAAGGAAAGTTACTTCATTATTCAGTGTAGCAAGGTTGAAGTTAAGGTTATAGTTAAATTCACCTTCCATCTTACGGAAACCAAGTTCAAATTCAAAACCTTTATTTGTAACATCACCGGCATTTACAAATGGAGCATAGTTACCAACAGAAAGAGGTGGAGAGCCCGGAGTCAGCAGGTCGCGTGTAACTTTTACAAAATAGTCAGCAGCAAATGAGAGACGTCCTTCAAACATCCTCAGGTCAATACCGATATCCGTTTGTTCACTGGTTTCCCATGTAAGCTCAGGGTTAGCAAGAAGTTCCGGTTCAGCACCGGTGTAGAAACCGCCACCCGGGCGTGGATACTGAAGGCCGGAGGTAGTAATAAGCGCACGGAACTGGTCGAAACCAAGGTTTGAGAGGCTACCATTACGACCCCACGAAGCACGGAATTTCAGGAAATCAATCGCATCAGAGTTAAAGAAGTCCTCTTTGCTGATTACCCATCCTGCAGATACCGAGGGGAATGTACCCCAACGCTGATCAGCAGCAAGAAGGGAAGAACCATCACGACGAACAACAAGATCAATTAGGTATTTATTATCAAAAGCATAGCTTGCACGGGCAAATCCCGAAAGCAGACGCTTGGTTTCAAGGTTACCACTTACAGTACCATCGATTTCAGTTACACCATGCTGTGCAAACTCATCTCCTTCTGCGAACATCGGGCCCGAAAGTGAAGTAATGTATTTATGACTGCTCTGCTGAGCTGACATACCAAGAAGACCGCTAACACTATGCTTTCCGAATGTTTTATCATAATTAATGAAATTCTCCCACAAAGCCGTATTCCACATATCTATATTATCACGTGTGTTGGTAGCAGTGTTCATACGTTCTGAAGAGAACCAGTATGTAGGATTCCATGTATGGTATAACTGGTTTGCGATATCAATACCACCGCGGGTTGTAAGTGTTAAGTCTTCAGTAAAATAAATCTTGCCATAAACAGAACCCAGAACTTTATCCTGCTTTGTGGTTCCCTTTAATGTTGCAATAGAGGCAAGCGGGTTAACAACTTCTCCAAAAACGAGATTACTAACACCATAATACTGTCCATTTGCATTCTGTACCAACGAGAAACCGTCGTTTAATGCTGTTTGTGCATGTTCAGGAAGTTCGCCTTCATAAACGACAGGAACAGTCGGGTCAAATCCGAGTGCACTAGTAACACTACCATTGAACTCATCATTTTCTGTTAAAGCACTTCTTTCAAAATGTGTAAATGCAAAGTTATTACCAACCTCAAGCCATTTTTTCAGTTTATGTTTAGAATTGAAACGCATTGTTACGCGCTCATAGTTTGATTTATCTCCACCAATAATACCATTCTGGTCGGCGTAAGAGCCGGATATGTAATACTGTGATTTATTATTTCCACCTGAAAACGAGAGGTTATGACGCTGGGAAAAAGCATTATCTGTTATTTCATCAAGCCAGTTTGTAGAGTAGGCGTTATCGGTAGGAATTGTAACACCAACGTCAGCCGCATTAATATATTCAGCATAACTGGCAGAATTCATTGGCTGAAGAGTACCTACAGCACTTTGAACTCCACCCTGGAAAGAGTAATTGATAGCGGATTTTCCTTTTGAATCAAGTTTTGTGGTGATAAGAAGAACACCATTAGCAGCTTCTGCACCATAAATAGCAGCTGAGGCAGCATCCTTGAGCAGTTCAATGCTTTCAATGTCGCCGGGTTCGAGGTAAGAGATATCACCTGTACGCATACCATCAACTATATACAGAGGCTGTGAGCTTCCGTTCGTACCGGTACCACGCACTGTAATATTAATTGCTGCTCCGGGAGATCCTGATGTAGGAGTAACATTAACACCGGGAACCTGACCCTGAATGGCCGTTGCAACCTGACCTGTAGGTATCTGGTCAATTGTTCCGCCGTCGAGTTTGCTTATAGCACCTGTAATATCAGACCTGCGCTGTGTACCATAGCCCACAATAACAAACTCTGACAAAGAGACTACATCCTCTTCAAGAACTACAGTTTTTGTTTCACCGACCTTTAGCGAAAACTCAATTGTAGAGTATCCCACCATAGATGCAGAAACAGTAATTTCAGATCCTTCAGCACTTAAAACAAAAGAACCGTCAAGGCCTGTAACAGTACCTGAATTTGTTCCTTGTTGAATAATGTTTACACCGGGAAGGCTTTGTGAATTCTGATCCACAACAACACCCCGGAATTCATTCTTACCCTGAGCAAAAATCAGAGCAGGCAAAAAAGTAATAAACGCAGCCACATACAGTGCGCGCTTTATTTTTGCCAATGATTCTGGTTTGTAAATTTTGTTCATTGTTAATGTTGTTAGTTAGTATGTACCTGTTTTAGTTGGTTTTTCTATTTCTCAATTGCTGACCGGGACAATTGTGTATAATATTTTTCTAAAACTAATAATTACTTCTTGAACGCTGTTTTTATGCACTTTATGGCTTTGTGTACATTTAACACTTACAAAAGTATTATTTTATTTTAATATTCAAAACAAATGTTAATTATTTTTAAAAAAACCTTCACAGAACAACATAGCAGCAATAAAAAAACCACCTTATTATATTATATATGTGCAGGTTATAAAATTAACTTTTTAATCATCTGCACTTGGAAAATCAAAAATTAAATCACTATATTTGCAATGCGTAATATTTACATTTATAAAACCCATGAACATAATACCTAATTTATCAGTCGATTGCGTGATTTTTGGAGTCAATTCGGAAAATTTAAGTGTATTACTGGTAGAAAGAGAGCTAACTAAGGACGGAGAAGTATTATTTTCTGACCACACTCTTACTGGTCATCATGTTATTGAAGGCGAAAACACAGAAGATGCTGCTATAAGGGTACTTAAAAGCATAACAGGCTTCGAAAACATATATTTGGAACAGTTTTACACCTTTTCTGATACAAACAGACTTGGAGGCAAAAAAGATATAATCTGGCGTGAAAATTTTCCGCATAAGATTGCCGAACATGTTATTTCTGTTGGATATTATTCACTGGTTGACAGTACTGCAATTTGTCCCGACGAAGCGCACAAAAACGTTCATTGGTTTCCAATAGATAATCTTCCTGAATTAGGTTTTGACCATAAAGAGATAATTGAAAAAGCACTCGAACAGCTCAGAATCAAGGTAATGCACGAACCGGTTGTATTTGAATTACTTCCTGAAAAATTTACCATCTCTCAGCTTCAGAAATTATCTGAAGCCATATTGGGCACCACCTTTGACAGAAGAAATTTCAGAAAAAAAGTGGGTCAGATGAAATCAATAATTGCTCTGGATGAGAAACAGAAGGGTGTGGCGCACAAACCTGCTCAGATATATATTTTTAGTAAGGACGTGTATGAAAGAACAAGGAAAGAGAAATTAATCTTTTTCTATTAAAATATGACGACCGGGATTAAATGTATAATGTATTGGCATCACAATACTTATTAATAGTATGAATAATGAAACTACATTTAATCGACATTATAATTATCGGATGCTATTTGCTGGCAACCGTATTCATTGGGATTATTCTCCGGCGCACCGCGCAAAAGAATAAAAAAAACTATATGCTGGGGGGCAATAAACTTCCCTGGTATTTGCTCGGGCTATCAAATGCCTCCGGAATGTTTGATATTTCTGGTACCATGTGGCTCGTAACTCTCGGGTTTGTATATGGGCTCAAGAGTATCTGGATTCCATGGCTCTGGCCTACATTCAATCAGATTTTCCTGATGGTTTTCCTCTCCATTTGGCTGCGCAGGTCAAATGCCACAACCGGTGCAGAATGGATAAAAACTCGCTTTGGTACCGGAAGAGGATCAGATCTCTCCCATCGCATTGTCGTTGTTTATGCGCTGATAAGTTGTCTTGGCTTCCTTGCCTATGGTTTTATAGGTCTGGGAAAATTCCTTGAAATATTTATCCCGTGGGAGTATGTATGCGGACTTATAAACCTCAACCCGGCAATAATTCCCCCTGAATATGTGCCACATATTTATGGTATCGTATTTACCCTGTTTGCTGCACTATATGCTATTCTGGGTGGTATGATAAGCATTGTATGGGCGGATGTTTTGCAATACATTATTATGGTCGTGGCCTCAATAATGGTTGGAGTTATCGCCATGAAAGCCCTGGGGTCTGAAGTTCTCAATGTTCCCGACGGTTGGCTTTCGCCCTGGTTCGGAACACGCCTGGAACTTGACTGGAGTAACATCATTCCTGAAGTAAATGAAAAAATCAAATCTGATGGATTCTCTCTCTTTTCGGTCTTCTTTATGATGATGCTCTTTAAAGGATTTCTAGTGAGTGCGGCGGGACCTGCTCCAAACTATGATATGCAGAAAATTCTTTCCACTAAAACTCCTGCTGAGGGTGCAAAAATGAGCGGCCTTGTTTCATTGATTCTTAACCCTGTAAGGTATTTTATGATAACTGGATTTGTGGTTCTTGCCCTGCTTTACTACAATCAGCTTGATCTGGTATCAGGAGGAGTTGTTGATTTTGAAAAAATACTCCCTTCTGCCATAAGTGAATTTATTCCGGCAGGATTACTCGGACTTATGCTTGCAGGACTATTGGCAGCATTTATGTCTACTTTTGCAGGCACTCTTAATGCTGCACAGGCTTATATTGTGAATGACATATATCTCAAAGTAAAGCCTTCAGCATCCAATAATTCAATAAGAAACACAAATTACCTTTCCGGAATTATTGTGGTTGGAATAAGCATCCTTATAGGATTTTTTGCTAAGGATGTAAATAGTATCCTGCAATGGATTGTAAGTGCTTTATGGGGAAGCTACGTAGCATCCAATGTACTGAAATGGTATTGGTGGCGATTTAATGGACACGGATATTTCTGGGGCATGCTCGCCGGGCTGATTCCTGCACTGATCATGCCTCTGGTTTTTAAAGAGACGCTGGAATTATATTACTTCCCTCTCCTTCTTATAAGCTCTCTGATCGGCTGTATCATTGGAACTTACAAAAACCCTCCTACTGATGAAAACTATTTGAAGGATTTTTATAAGAATGTTAAGCCATGGGGATTCTGGAAGCCGATTAAAGAAAAAGTACTCGCCGATGATCCGTCATTTATTCCAAACAAAAACTTTAAAATGGATATGATCAATATCCTGATCGGTATTATCTGGCAAACCTCATTAATAGCATTACCTGTTTTCATCGTATTACGTCAGGTTCCGTATGCTGTTATCTGCGGATTTATTGCAATTAGTACTTCAGTAATATTAAAACTAACCTGGTGGAATAAGCTGCCGGAAAAATAATGCATATGAATTTTGGATATTTTGATGATATAAGCCGTGAGTATGTTATTACAACACCTGAAACTCCATCACCATGGATTAACTATCTCGGCAATAAAGATTTTTTTAGTCTGATAAGTAATACAGCCGGCGGATATGCTTTTTTCAAAGATCCACGCCTGCGCAGAATTACACGATACAGGTACAATGATATCCCTGTTGATAATAATGGCCGCTACTTCTATCTTAATGATGGAGAATATGTCTGGTCGGTAGGATGGAAACCTGTGAAGGAAAAACTGGAGAAATATGAGTGTCGGCACGGACTGGGATACACAAGGATAAACGCAGAAAAAAATGAAGTACAGTCATCACTGACAGTCTTCGTCCCGTTGGGACACAATTGTGAGGTCCAGCATCTTAAGTTGAAAAATACCGGTGACACTGTAAAAACAATTACGCTACACTCTTATGTTGAATGGGCGCTGTGGGATGCGTTGGATGACATGACAAACTTCCAGAGAAATCTTTCAACAGGTGAAGTAGAAGTGAAGGATTCCGTAATATTTCATAAAACTGAGTATCGGGAACGACGTAACCATTACGCCTACTTCAGTGTAAATGAAGATATTGACGGATTTGACACGGATAGAGATTCATTTCTCGGGGTTTACAATGGTGTAGAAATGCCTGACATGGTAAAAAATGGCACCAGCGGAAACTCCATTGCTCACGGCTGGCATCCGATAGCATCTCATATGCTGAAAATTACTCTTATGCCAAATGAATGTAAAGATCTGATTTTTGTATTGGGGTATGCTGAAAATCCAACGGATGACAAATTTGAAGAACATCAGGTTTTAAACAAAACACAGGCCAATGAGACCATAAAAGCATTCCTGACAAAAACACAGGTTGAAGAGGCTTTAATACACCTGAAACAGCACTGGGAAAAACTTCTTTCAAATTTCACCATTAAAAGTAATGATGAAAAGATGGACAGGATGGTCAATATCTGGAATGCATATCAGTGTATGACAACGTTCCATTTTTCCAGGAGTGCGTCATACTATGAGTCGGGCATTGGCCGCGGAATGGGATTCAGAGACTCTAACCAGGATATTATCGGCATTGTGCATATGATTCCTGAAAAAGCAAGGGAAAGAATTCTCGACCTTGCCGCCACTCAGCTGGAAGATGGCGGCGCTTATCATCAATATCAGCCTCTCACAAAAAAAGGCAATAATGATATTGGAGGAAACTTTAATGACGACCCCCTTTGGCTTATTCTATCAGTAAGCAGCTATATTAAGGAAACCAATGACTGGTCCATTCTGAATGAGAATGTTCCATTCAACAATGATCCGGAAAACAGTGCATCACTGTTTGAGCACTTAAAAAGATCATTTAATCATGTGCTTGATAACCTCGGCCCTCACGGGTTACCATTAATTGGACGTGCCGACTGGAATGACTGCCTCAATCTTAACTGTTACTCTAATACTCCTGGTGAAAGTTTTCAAACCACACAGCACATCACCGAATCCAATGCAGAATCTGTTTTCATAGCAGCTATGTTCGTGCTCTATGGAAAAGAATATGTTAACATTTGCCGGCAGCTCAATAAAATACCCTAAATAAATCGTGCTGAAAAAGCCATTCAGGATATGGTAACGGCAGTTGAAAAACATGGCTGGGACGGCGATTGGTTTTTGAGAGCGTATGATGCAAAAGGGGAACCCATTGGTACTTCTGCATCACAGGAAGCAAAAATTTTCATCGAGCCACAAGGATTCTGCGTAATGGCAGGAATTGGCCTTAAAAACAATATGGCCGGGAAGGCACTTGATTCTGTAAAATCTCATTTGGATGGTGATTACGGACTTTCGCTCCTCTACCCTGCCTATTCGAAATACCACATTGAAATTGGTGAGATAACAAGCTATCCCGAAGGTTATAAAGAGAATGGCGGTATCTTCTGCCACAATAACCCCTGGGTAATAATTGCAGAAACAAAGCTCAATAACAATGACCGGGCATTTGAATATTATCAGAAGATCACACCTTCATATCTTCAGGATATAAGCGAACTGCACAAAACCGAGCCCTATGTATATTCTCAGATGATTGCCGGTAAAGAAGCAGCGAAACCCGGAGAAGCGAAAAATTCATGGCTTACCGGTACTGCTGCATGGACTTATCACGCAATTACAAATCATATTCTGGGAATCGAAGCTGACTACAAGGGTTTAAAAATTAATCCCAGACTTCCTTCGCACATTAATCAGGTAACTGTGAACAGAAAATTCCGTGGTGCGGTTTATCACATCACTATAATAAACCGCGGAAAAACTGTCGGCAGCATACAACTGAATAATGAAACAATTGAAGGATGTATATTGCCACCCCCGGAATCAGGAAAAACATATAATGTTGAAGTTATTACTCAATAAAACCGGTTTTATGAAAAGAACACCAATTATATTATCACTAATTCTGATTACAAGTCTGATATTTTTTACCTGCAATCAACCGGGTGAAAATGACCCTCTGACAGAAAAAGCCAAAAGCATCGTAAAACAAATGACGCTTGAAGAAAAGGCCGGTCAAATGACACAAATCACCCTTGATGTAATTACTGTTGGTAAGAAAAGAACCAGCAGTGATGAGCCTCTGCAGCTTGACTCTTCTTTAGTACTGGAGGCATTCAGGAAATACAAAGTAGGTTCCATATTGAATACTGCCAATAACAGAGCCAGAACAACTGAAAAATGGAACAGTGTGATCAGTTATCTTCAAAAAGTTGCAATTGAAGAAACAGGAGTTCCCGTATTATATGGTATTGATGCAATTCATGGCGCAACATATACGGCAGGAGCAACATTTTTTCCGCAACAGATCGGCCAGGGAGCAACCTTTAATCCGGAACTGGTAAAAAAACTCAATGAAATCACGGCCTATGAAATGCGGGCTTCAGGAATACCCTGGAATTTCAGTCCTGTGCTCGACATGGGCAGAGACCCCAGAGACCCCAGAATGTGGGAAACCTACGGAGAAGCTGTTCTTCTGGCAAAAAGGATGGGAGCAGCAGCTACAGAAGGACTTCAGGGAGACCATGACATTATTGATTCAAATCATGGTGCCGCATGCCTGAAACACTATCTGGCATACAACTCTAACTCAGGAAAAGACCGCACTCCCCTTTCAATTTCTGCCCGGGAGCTGATTGAAAAACATGCTCCGGGCTTTCAGGCTGCCATAGATGCCGGAGCAAGATCTGTCATGATTAATTCCGGAGTTCTAAACGGTCTTTCCGTACATGCCAACCCGCAAATTCTAACTACACTGCTTCGTGATGATATGGGATTTGAAGGAATGGTAGTTACTGACTGGCTGGATATTGAAAATCTCCATAAAAGAGACAGAATTGCAAGAACCGAAAAAGAAGCCGTGAAAATCGCTATAAATGCAGGAATCGATATGGCTATGGTTCCTTACGATTACGATTTTACGACTAACCTCATTGAACTTGTTAATGAGGGAGAGGTTTCAATGGAGCGTGTTGATGAAGCGGTAACCAGAATTATAAAACTTAAACTTGAGCTTGGACTTTTTGAGAATCCGGTAACTTTACGTGAAGACTATCCGGAGTTTGGATCTGAAACGTTTATTAATCAGGCAAAAGAGACAGCGCTGGAGTCAATCACTCTGTTGAAGAACAATGACATTCTGCCACTATCCGGAAATACAAAAATTCTTGTTTGCGGCCCCAATGCAAACTCCATGCGCACTTTAAACGGCGGTTGGTCATACAGCTGGCAAGGCGAAAAAGTGGAAGAATTTGCCGGCGGATATAACACAATTTATGAATCGCTTATAAATAAGTTCGGAGAGAAGAATGTAACGCTGCTCGAAGGCGTGGAATATGAAATGGAGAAAGCCTATTTTAACGACAGAATATCCGGCCTCGATAAAGCAGTAAAAGCTGCAAAAAACCATGATGTCATCATTGCATGTATAGGAGAAAACAGCTATTGTGAAAAGCCCGGCGACCTGCACGACCTGCACCTCTCCAGGAACCAGAAAAATCTTGTAAAACAGATGGCAGCCACAGGAAAACCTGTAATCCTGATACTCAATCAGGGAAGACCCAGGCTCATAAGAGACATTGACGGTCTGGCAGCGGCAGTAGTAAACTGCTACCTTCCCGGAAACTATGGCGGTGATGCGCTGGCGGAGATTCTGGCAGGCGATTATAACCCCAACGGAAAGCTCCCTTTCACATACCCAATGTATCCGAATTCACTTTTAACATACGACTACAAACCATCAGAAAATCAGGAAAAACCTGAAGGCATTTATGACTATCAGTCGGAGCTTGCCATACAATATCCTTTTGGGTATGGGTTAAGTTATACTTCATATGATTATCATAACCTTAAAATATCTGATCATGAACTGTCTGACACGGGAGAGGTATTGATAAGCGTAGATGTGACAAACACAGGGGAGATGGCAGGCAAAGAGGTTGTAATGCTGTTCTCATCAGATCAGTACGCATCACTGACTCCGGATAATAAGCGGCTTATTGATTTTACAAAAATAGAATTGGCTCCCAATGAAACGAAAACAGTATCTTTTTCCGTTTCAGCAGCAGATCTTGCCTTTGTAAACTACAATAATCAGTGGGTTGCGGAAGAGGGGAGTTTTATTATGAATATTAATATGCTTCACGACAGTATAAGCCTTTTGAATACAGTTTATTTTGGAGAGAGGTATAAAGTAGAACTATAAGAAAAAAGCCGGTTTTTGACAGATGCTTCAAACCTGAACAACAGATCAATATAGTTTGCATGCTACTTTTGCACAATTATATTGAAGTTATTATTAGCAGGATTTTATGTACTTTTAGCAGAACAATTCTAACCACATCTGTTAATAATACATGGAAAACAAGATACTTATTCTCTTTGCACACCCTGCATTTGAGAAATCCAGGGTAAACAGAACGCTGACAAAGAACCTGCATAAGATTGAGGGAATTACTTTCCACGATCTCTATGAAGCTTATCCTGACTTTGATATTGATATCAAGAAAGAGCAGCAACTTCTAGCGACGCATGATCTTATTGTTTTTCATCATCCGTTTTATTGGTACAGCAGTCCGTCCATAATAAAAGAATATCTTGATCTGGTACTTGAGCACGGCTGGGCTTATGGTCATGAAGGACATGCGCTCGAGGGCAAATACCTCATGCATGTGATAACAACCGGAGCCAAAGAAGAGACCTATTGTGCGCAGGGCCGTAACCACTATACCATTGAACAGCTTCTTACTCCCATGGAGCAAACTGCTTCAATGTGTAACCTGAATTACATTCCGCCATATATGGTTTACGGTTCATTTTCAATTGAACAGCAAAAGATTGAGGAGCATCGGAAACAACTCGAAAATTTCTATCTTGATTTCCTAAACGGAAATTTGAATTTGAAAAATTTCCAGGGAGAATGCGACATTAACACAGTTTTAAACCCTAAAACCAAATAACCATGCATGACGGAGGATTTTTATATCAGGCATTCATATATCTTACGGCTGCAGTTATTTCAGTTCCGGTAGCCAAAAGGCTGGGCCTTGGATCTGTCCTGGGGTATTTACTTGCCGGAATTATTATTGGTCCTTTTGTTTTAGGGCTGGTAGGTGAAGAGGGTCAGGATGTAATGCATTTCGCTGAATTTGGAGTTGTAATGATGCTTTTTCTCATTGGACTGGAATTAGAGCCTGCATTGCTGTGGCGTTTGCGCGTTCCTATACTGGGTGTTGGTGGCAGTCAGGTGGGGATAACCACCATAGTGATCACCATAATAGGGATTGCCATCGGCCTTGATTGGCGCCCTGCTCTTGCCATTGGTCTTACAATGGCCTTGTCATCCACCGCACTTGTAATGCAGTCGCTCAATGAAAGAGGACTTATGAAAACCGAAGGTGGCCGTAATGCTTTTTCTGTGCTTCTTTTTCAGGACATCGCAGTGATTCCTATTCTGGCTATCCTTCCCATTTTAGCTCAAAACACCGGCTCTTCAGCTATTGAGGCCCATAGTGTTACGTGGCTCCACATGGTGCCACTTTGGGGCAGAACACTCATCGTTATTGGAATTTTTGGCTCTATCGTAATTGCAGGAAGATATCTTATTACGCCAATTTTCAGAATTATCGCCCGCACCCGGCTCACAGAAATCTTTACGGCAGCAGCATTGTTATTGGTAATCGCAATTTCTTTGTTAATGATGAAGATTGGCGTCAGTCCTGCACTTGGAGCTTTTCTGGCTGGAGTACTTCTTGCACAAAGCGAGTATCGTCACGAACTGGAAACGAACATCATGCCTTTCAAGGGACTGCTGTTGGGACTGTTTTTTATTGCGGTGGGCGCATCGCTCGACCTTCATCTTGTAGCAAACCGTCCCGGGCTAATCCTTGAACTCGTTGGGCTCTTAATTATTGTTAAGTTTTTTATCCTTTTTGGGATTGCAAAGATCTTCGGTTTAAAGCTGGATAATTCTTTATTATTTGCTTTCTCACTGGCACAAGGAGGAGAATTTGCCTTTGTGCTGTTTAGTTACGCCATTCAGAACAACGTGGTTCAACGTGAAATTGCCGATATTTTAATTGCCAGTGTTGTAGTATCCATGGCGATTACTCCATTACTGATGTTAATTAATGAAAAACTTATTCAACCCCGATTTGGGACTAAAGAGAAAGATGAGAAGCCCCAGGATGATTTCAGAGAGACTAACAGAGTTATTATCGCCGGATTCGGAAGGGTTGGCAGTGTTGCCGGAAGATTTCTACAGGCTAACGGTGTTAATGCCACATATCTGGATCTGGATCCTGACAACGTGGATTTACTTCGCAAACTTGGATTAAAAGTATATTACGGGGATGCATCCAGGTATGACCTTCTGGAAGCGGCAGGCGCTAAAAATGCAGAACTGCTCATTGTAGCTGTGGACAATATGGATAAAGCTGCTGCAATTATTGAAACAGCACAAAAACACTTTCCAAACCTTCATATCATGGCCAGAGCTACCGGTTGGGAGAATGTTTATGATATTATTGGTCATGGAATTAATGATGTTTACCGCGAAACCTTTGATACTGCAATAAAAATGGGCAGTGATGCGCTTATCAAACTCGGGCACAGATCTTTTCAGGTTACTCGGGCAGCAAAACGTTTTACCCGTCACGACAGGGAAGCACTCTTTACTTTTGCAAAAAACCATGAAACAGATAAAAACCAGCTAACTCAGGTACGAGAGCACATCAAAGAACTTGAAGAACGGATTCGGGAAGAACAACTCAACAGCCAAAAAAATAAAGACCTTGGCTGGGATGTTACCAGCAGGATAAAAAGTAGCCTGAAAAACGGAAATCAAAAAAGCGACAATAGTTAAAATTCGTTAAGAAACATAAATTCACGCGGCAGTTTATGCGCCTTATTCTTTTGTCATGTATTTTTGCAGATCAAATATCTGCTCCTGGTTTTAGGTAAAATACTATCTTTGGAGTAGAACCAATCAAGAATTCCTATGTCGCTTATCATAAAAGAGGTATTAAAAGAGAAAGAACTAAACGATTTTATTCGTTTTCCTGAACAACTATATAAGCATGTTACCAACTTTATTCCACCGGTGAGAAGTGAAGAGGTAAAAACCTTTTCCCAGGATGCAAACCCGGCCTATGAATACTGCGATGCGCGATTATGGCTCGCAATCAGAGATAATAAAATCGTTGGCAGGATAGCAGGAATTATAAACCACAGATATAACAGCAACAGAGAAGAAAAGTATGCCCGTTTCGGGTGGCTCGACTTTATTGAAGATAAGGAAGTATTGGAAAAGCTGCTTCATACTGTTGAAGTTTGGGCAACAGAAAACGATATTTATACTGTTCACGGTCCTATAGGGTTTACTTCTTTTGATCCTTCAGGAGTTTTGGTTGAAGGATTTGACGAAATTCCCACCACATATGCGCACTATAATTATCCCTATTATGGAAAGCTACTTGAAGAATGTGGTTATTCAAAAGATGTTGACTGGATAGAATTTAACGTTAAAATGCCTGAAAGCATTCCTGACAGGATTCAAAGAGGAGCACATATGGTGCAGGCAAGATATAACCTCCACCCTATCAGAATCAAAAACCGGCGACACCTTCTAAAATACACCGGTGAGGTATTCAAACTAATTAACCGCAGTTACTCAGGATTATATGGGTTCTCAGAAATATCAAAAAACCAGGCAAAACAACTTATTAACGCTAACTGGTTCATTCTTCGAAAAGCATACATATCACTCATTGCAGACGAAAATGATAAACTTGTAGGCTTCGGGCTTGCATTTCCTTCGCTGGCTAAAGCAGTAAAAAAACTCAATGGAACGACGTCGTTGCGCGGATATATGACACTTTTCAAGGCTTTGAATAATCATAAAACAGTAGATCTATTACTTATTGCTGTTCGTCAGGATTACCAGAGCAAAGGTGTTCATGCAATGATTTTCAATGAGATTGCCAAAAAATTCCTGAAAAATAAAATTGAAGATATTGAAACCACAAAAGAGCTTGAGACCAATCTTAAAGTTAATCAACTTTGGAATAAGCTTGAAAACACTCGTCAACATAAACGATCACGTTGCTATATTAAACGCCTGAATAAATAATATTCACATATTCACATATTTGGTTGTAAATTTTCCTTATCTTTATTGTTGAAATACAGGGACCAACGATGAAGAACACCAACAGACCGATCAGAAACAGACTGAATACTGGTTTTGCAATCGTCATTGCCATCTCGTTTATTGCTATATCCATGACCTTTGTAGTTATCAGAAGTATTACAGGTACTACTGAACTCATTTATGAGCATCCACTGCAGGTGAGCAATGCAGTACGTGATGTCCAGATTTCTATTAATGGCATCCACAGGTCAATGAAAGATATTGCATTAACTACAGATACAAAGGAAATTGACAGTATCGCCGGACGTGTTGATGAGATAAACAAAGAAGCTTTGGATGCCTTTTCTGTAATTTTTGATAGATATCTTGGGCCTAAATCGGATATTGACAGCGCTTTTATTGCATTTCTGCAATGGGACCCCATCCGTGAAGAAGTCATTGACCTGAAACTTGCAGGACTAGACTCTGAAGCAGCTAATATTACAAGAGGAAAAGGTTCGCGTCATGTGGATAAACTGTTTCTGCTGACAGCAAAAATGAGTGAGTTTGCAAGTAATAAAGCTATTGAAACGTACGAATCCGCAAGAAGACATGAGAAAAACAGTTTATACCTTATTGCCGGAATAATTTTGCTGGTACTTCTGCTATCAGTTTTTATTGCAAGCAGATTATCGAACAGTATTTCTGTCCCCATAAATTCTATTTCAAAAAGAATCGCTGACCTAATTGAAGGTCAATCCGAAAAACAACCATTAATCACGAAAAACCTTGCTGAAGAAGTCATTCTTGATTATTCCGTAAAGGAGCTTGAAGAGGCATATACCAAGGCCAGGCTTGCCGGAATAGAACTTCAGAATTTTAATAAGAAGCTGGAAGTTGAAGTTGCTTTAAGAACTGCAGAACTTCAACAGGGAAAAGAAAAACTTCTGAAAATCAACAAGGAGTATGAATTGCTCAATGACGAATTAGGTCAAACTAACGAAGAACTGGAATCCGCAAATGAAGAGCTCAGGCAAACAAATGAGCTTCTTACCAATGCATTAAACCGCGCTGAGGAAGCAGACAAACTGAAATCCTCATTTTTGGCAAATATGTCTCATGAAATCAGAACACCTATGAATGGTATTCTGGGATTCTCAGAGTTGCTTAAGAATAAGGATATTACAGAAGGTCAACACCAAAAATACCTCGATGTAATATGTTCAAGCGGAAACCAGTTGTTGG
>PKSY01000246.1 GCA_002869405.1 Marinilabiliales bacterium | reverse complement strand
CCGCGAAAGTTGTGGAAAATGCATCCCCTGCCGGGAAGGTTCCAAACGAATGTTTGAAATCCTGGAATTGCTTACTCATAAACCGGCAGAAAACGATCGTCATGAATCTCTAAAGCGATTTAAAGGTGTTATGCAGCTGGGAAAACTGGCAGAGGTTATCAGGGATACATCCCTTTGCGGACTTGGAAAGTATGCTCCAAACCCCGTACTGTCAATTCTGAAATATTTCCATGAAGAGTTTGAAGAGCATATTTATGACCGCCACTGTCGCGCCAACGTGTGTAAAGAGCTGAAAACATTCTATATTGATGTGGACAAGTGTACCGGATGCCACGCCTGTGCTTCAAACTGCCCCACACAGGCCATAATCGGTTCACCAAGAAAGCCACATTTTATCGTAGAAGAAAAGTGTATCGGCTGTGGAGTCTGTTACGACACCTGCAAGTTCGTTGCTATCTATCAGAAATAGAAAGAGGTATGGATTTTAATATAGAAGTAAACAACATCCCCATAAAAGCCCGTAAGGGAGAAACAATCCTGCAGGCTTTGCAAAGAAACGGCATCAGTGTGCCAACGCTGTGTTATATGGCCGGTCAGCTTCCTACCGGAGCATGCCGCATGTGTGTGGTAGAGGTTGATGGTTATCCGGGACTGATACCATCCTGCAGCCATCCTGTGGAAGATTGGATGAAAATCCAGACTCACAGCCCCAGGGTTATTCAGGCCAGAAAGTCGGTGGTGGAGTTGTTGCTGGCATCACATCCCGACGACTGCCTCTATTGCGTAAGAAATGGTAATTGTGAGTTGCAGCGGTATGCGGAGGAGCTTAATGTCAGGGAGCGAAAATACCCCTCCAGGGCACATCCTGCCACAATCGATAAATCATCCTATAGTATCGTAAGAGATCCTGCAAAATGTATCCTTTGCGGAAGATGCATCAGAGTTTGCGAAGAGATTCAGTCGGTGAGCACTTTCGACTATGTAAACCGCGGCAATGTTATGTATATCGGTACTACCCTCGATAAACCGATGAATATCAGCAACTGTATCGACTGCGGCCAGTGTGCCATTGCATGCCCAACAGGAGCTCTGTATGAGAAGGATAACACCGACATTGTCCACAAGGCACTCTACAATAAAAACGTAAAAGTTACCGCACTTATTGATCATACCACAGGAGTCAGTGTTGCCGAAGAACTGGGAATGAAGCCCGGAAAGGATATGACCCATATCATTGTTGCGGCACTACGGAAAATCGGGGTGGATATTATCTATAATTATAACCTTGGCGGAGATATTTACGCCAGAGAGATGGCAAAGCTGCTTAGTAATAAAAATGAAGAACAGACATATATCAGCACCAGCTGTCCGGGATGGATTAAATTTGTTGAAGAGTTCCTTCCGGAAAAAATTACAATGCTCGCACCTGTAAAATCGCCGATGGAGATTCTTGGAGCTGCCATCAAACTTGAAAATAATGACATCTTTTCTGTAGCAATAACTCCCTGCATGGCAAAAAAGGCTGAGCTTGCAAGGCCATGCAATGCCATCGACGGGAAAGAGGTTATTAATGCAGCGCTGACAACCCGTGAGCTGGTAAGGTTTATCCGTTTGCATGGCATTGATATTGACCAGCTGGAGCCGGAGCTCACAAACGACCCTTACGGAACAGCCACCGGTGCCGGTCTGCTCTTTGGCTATGCCGGAGGAGAATCGGAAGCTATCATTCGATCATTGTCTCATATTCTTGAACCTGACACTTCACAGGGAAAGCTAAAAATCTCAAAATTGCGCGCTAATAAGCCTGTTAAGGAGTATACCTTTTCCCTTGGCGGGAAACAGTGGAGGTTCGTTGCTATCAGCGGGCTGGCAAATGCCAGAGCATACATGGCTAACCTGGGTACTATGAAACAGAAACCTGATTATATTGAGGTGATGGCCTGCCCAGGTGGATGTATAAACGGTGGCGGACAGCCTATTCATAAAGACAATGACAAATATATTAAGGCACGACAGAAAAGTATTATTGAGCTGGATGAGAAGGAGAGCCTTAAGTCACCATACCGAAATCCGGCTGTGGTAAAATGGGAACAATCCAGACCCGACGACTCGCTTCTGAAGCCTGTATTTGTTCAACGTGATGCACTTTTATAATAAGATTATGCCTGCATACAGAAAACAACTTGTATTTACTGTTAAAGACCGCTGCCGGGTTTGCTATACCTGCGTCCGGGAGTGTCCTGTGAAAGCTATCCGGATTCTAAACGGACAGGCTGAGGTGATAGATCAACGATGTATCGGTTGCGGAAACTGCGTGAAAGTCTGCAGCCAGAATGCCAAAGTATTTCTCGACAACACAGGCGAAGTCTTTCATATGCTCTCATCAGAAGATAAGGTAGCAGCTATCGTTGCCCCGTCTTTCCCGGCAGAATTTTCTGAAGCTGAAGACCACAAGACGACTGTCGGAATGATTCGCGCACTGGGTTTTGACTATGTTGCAGAAGTGGGCTTCGGTGCTGACCTTGTGGCAAAAAAATATGATGAAATTCTTCAGGATAAAGAAGCCAAACCTTCAATTTCGTCCGACTGTCCGGCAATAGTATATTATCTCGAACACTACTATCCAAACCTGGTTGGTGATCTGGCGAAGATTGCCTCGCCAATGGTGGCAATGAAAAGGGTGATGAAAAAGAAATATGGTGATGACCTGAAAATTGTCTTCATCGGTCCTTGTGTAGCTAAAAAAGCAGAATCCAACGAAATTGACAGCATACTGACCTTTCAGGAGTTACGAAAAATGCTCAAAATGCGTAATATTTCTCCTGCGAATGCCACACCTTCCGACTTTGATCCGCCCTATGCGGGCAAAGGCTCTATTTTTCCAATCAGCCGTGGGCTTCTTCAAACAACAGGAATCTCCGAAGATCTCACCGAAGGGAATATCATTGTTGCTGAGGGCAGGGTAAACTTCCGTGAAGCCATAAAGGAATTTGACTCCGGTTTGATTTCAGATGCGCATCTGGAACTACTTTGCTGTGAAGGATGTATTATGGGTCCCGGAATGTCGGAGGGTGGACAGCGATTCAGAAGACGAACCCTGGTTAGTAACTATGTGAAAAAGAAGATCAAAAATATTGATGAGCAGCAGTGGCAGAAAGAGATAGATTTCTGCAATGACATCGACCTTTCCCAGAGTTTCAAAAGCACCGACAGAAGGCTTGAAAAACCGACACAACAGGAAATTGAACAGGCTTTGATTTCTATGGGCAAATTTAAACAGGAAGACCATCTTAACTGCGGGGCCTGTGGATATGACACCTGTGAAGAACATGCCATCGCCATTATACAGGGTTTGGCCGAAACAGAGATGTGCCTGCCATATACTATCGAGGAGCTGCATCACACAATACAGGATCTGAACAGCTCTCATCAGGAGCTGGCAACAGCACAGCAAGCACTGAAACAGTCTGAAAAACTGGCTAACATGGGCCAGCTCTCAGCAGGTATCGCCCATGAGCTTAACAATCCGCTCGGAGTAATTACCATGTATTCCAATATCCTCAAAGAGGAACTTGGTGAAGAAAATGACCTCGCAGAAGATCTCGACCTTATTGTGGAACAGGCCGACAGATGCAAGAAAATTGTTGGCGGGCTGCTGAATTTTGCCCGTAAAAACCAGGTCGTACTCTCGGAAGTAGATATTGAAGAATTTACCCGTCGCAGTCTCAGTGGAATCCTCAACGCCGGAAATGTAAGTGTGCTTTATAAGCCAAATCTCAGGAATAAAATGGCCATGATTGACAGCGATCAGTGGATGCAGGTTTTGACAAACCTTGAGAAAAATGCTGTTGAAGCCATGGATAAAACGCCGGGAGGAAAACTAACCATCGAACTTTATGATCAGGGTGACGCCATTCATTATAAGATTTCAGATAATGGCAGTGGGATTTCTCCCGAAAACATGGAAAAGATATTTACACCGTTTTTCACCACAAAAGGCATCGGAAAAGGAACCGGACTGGGCTTGCCGCTGGTTTACGGAATAGTGAAAATGCATCGCGGACAAATTCACGTAAACTCCAATACTGATCCTGCAAAAGGTGAGACCGGAACAACGTTCTCAATATCAATACCCCGCTATGGCGCAAATTAAAAAAGTATATATATGAAAAAGAAAATCATTCTTATTGTGGATGACGACATGGATTATCTGTTTCAGCTTAAGGTAAAGGTGGAGGGTTTTGGCTTTGAAACCATTACCGCCGAGAGCCAGAAAGAGGCAGAATCCATCATAGAAACAACAAAACCCGACCTTGCGATCTTTGATCTGATGATGGAAAACGAGGACAGTGGTTTTATTCTCAGCTATAAGATAAAACGAAAATACCCCGACGTGCCTGTAATCATTGCTACTGCAGTATCAGCGGAAACAGGAATGACCTTTGACATCAATTCTGAGGATGATCAGCAATGGATCCGCGCTGACCAGTTTCTTGATAAAGGAATCCGGTCGGATCAATTAAAAAATGAAATTGACAGACTCTTAAAAAAGGAATAATATGGCCATTCTGAAAATTCTTGTGGTGGATGATGAGCCCGGAATTCGATCCGGAGTAGCGCGTATCATGCGCAAATTCAAAGTCGATTATCCCTTTATGGATGAACACGTGGACTTCACAATTCTTGAGGCTGAATCAGGGGAAGCGGGTATTGATATTATTGAAAGTGAAATGCCCGATATAATTCTTCTGGACAATAAACTACCGGGAATCCAGGGTATTGAGGTGCTCGAATATGTTAAAAAGCGAAATTATGATATCACTGTTGTGATGATTACCAGCTATGCCTCCCTCGACCTTGCAGTAAAAGCCACCAAAGACGGTGCGCATGACTTCATCCCAAAACCGTTTACTCCACAGGAGCTCAGGTCTTCTATTGAGAATATTACGAAACGGATTTTCCTGAAAAGAATGACACGGCAAATGGGAGATCAGGGAAAACAGATTCGTTTTCAGTTTCTTTCTGTGCTTTCGCATGAATTGAAAGCCCCTATCAATGCCATTGAAGGATACCTGGAGATGATTAAGCAACGGCAAATGGGACAAAGCATTGAGGATTATGATACTGTTGTTGACAGGTCGCTGGAGCGTGTTAAAGGAATGCGTTCACTGATTCTTGACATGCTGGATCTCACAAAAATTGAGACCGAAAATAAAACCAGAACCATGGAGCTTTGCAACATGGAATCCATTGCCCGTAATGCCATTGATACAATGAATCCACTGGCTATACAAATGGATATTACCATCGATTTACAGGCAGAAAACAATATTTCAATCCTTGCAGATTGCTCAGAAATGGAAATCATCTTTAACAACCTTATTTCCAACGCTGTAAAATACAATACTCAGCAGGGAAATGTGCAATGCCTGTTGAAGATGGAAGAAGATAATGCAGTAATTATTGTTAAAGATACTGGTATTGGCATGGAGAAGGAGGATGCAGAAAAAATCTTTGATGATTTTGTTCGCATTAAAAACGCTGCCACAAAAAAGATCTCGGGTAGTGGCTTGGGATTAAGCATCGTGAAAAAGATTATTGATCAGTATAACGGCCATATCTCGGTTGATTCCGAACCCGGTGTAGGCTCTGAATTCACAGTAAAAATACCATCGGTAAATAAAATTTAATTATGAATACATTACCAGATAAAACGGTTGAAAGGTTATGTAAGTACCGTCGCGTACTCTACAACCAACTCTCGGAAGGCAAGCAACACATTTTCTCCCACGAACTGGCCAGTTTGCTGCATATCACACCGGTGCAGGTTCGAAGAGACATAATGTTAATTGGTTATTCCGGAACACTACGAAAGGGTTATGACATTCAGGATCTCGTAACACTCATTGGAGAAATTCTCGATACAAAAGATGGGCAGAAAGCAGCGATTATCGGTCTGGGTAACCTGGGAAGCTCTATTCTCGGATACTTTAATGGTAAAAGATCAAAACTTGCAATCACAGCTGCATTCGACATTGATGCCGACAAAACCAACAGAGTTTATGCCGGTGTTAAATGTTATCATATTGATGAGCTTGAAGAAGTAATAAAGAAGGAAAACATCAAGATGGCTATCTTGACCGTACCGGCAAAAGAGAGCCTGCAAATCCTTGATACGCTTATCATGAGCGGGATAAAAGGAATAATGAACTTTACACCAAAATCACTTAATGTACCTGAAAACATCTATCTCGAAGAGTATGACATGGTTACATCATTGGAGAAAATCGCATATTTCATAAAACAAAACAGTAAAGAAGGGTAAAATATGCGTGTATTTCATTCCATTGAAGAGGCAGGTAGAGAGATAAAAAATCCTGTAGTAACCACCGGATCCTTTGACGGGGTTCATGTGGGTCACAAAATGATTCTTAAACGTATCACGGCACTTGCCCGTGAGGTTGACGGAGAATCTGTACTGATAACATTTCATCCTCACCCCAGAAAAGTTCTTTATCCGGAGTGCAAGTCACTACAGCTTATTGCATCACAAGAGGAAAAAATTGAGCTGCTTCGGCAAACAGGACTTGATAATGTAATCATTATGGAGTTCACAAAAGAATTTTCACAAACCACAACCCTGGAATTTGTTGAAAACCTTTTGGTTAAGAAACTTGGTGTCAGAAAGGTGGTTATCGGCTTTAATCATCATTTTGGCCGTAACAGGGAAGGCGATCTCGAATCTCTGATTAAACTGGGCGAAAAACATAATTTTGAAGTGGAGGAGATCCCTGAACAGGATATTCAGAATGAAACTGTAAGCTCCACAAAAATCCGGGAAGCGATTCATGAAGGTTATATCCAGAAAGCCAATGCATACCTGGATCATTATTACATTGTAACAGGCAACATACATGTTAAAGAGCAGCCCTATATAACATTGGGCTTTCCAACCGTAAGACTGGAAATTACTGAGGAGAGCAAACTGATTCCAATTACCGGAACATATGCTGTTACCATAAATTACAACTGGAACCAGTATCGCGCTCTGGCAATAATCAATAATTGCCAGCGTCCGGATAATATGCAGTGCGGACTGGTTGCCCTGGATCTATTCTTACTTGATGAAAGAGAACTTACCGGCAGAAGGGTAACACTCACATTACACAAAAGAATCGGTAATCTGCAGCCTGATGCAGGTGATGAAATTGTTACAAAATCGCTCTCAAAAGCCATTGAGCAGGCGGAAGAACTTATTTATTAATATGGAGCAGGACAAAGACACGCAACAGCGTATTGAAGTAACCTTTCTGGGAACAGGAACATCTACCGGCGTTCCCGTGGTGGCCTGCGACTGTGAGGTATGCACGTCGGAAGACCCACGGGATAAACGGCTCAGAACTTCTGCCATGGTGAAATACAATGGCAAAACCTTTATCATTGACTGTGGACCAGACTTCAGAATCCAAATGCTGGATAACAAAGTTGAGGATATTGATGCCATACTCTTTACGCACAGCCATCGTGATCATATTGCAGGGCTCGATGATGTGAGAGGATTTAACTATATCCTCAACAAGCGAATTGCAATGTATGGCCAGCAGAATGTACTTGACTTCATCAGAACTTCCTTCCCGTATATATTTACAAATAAACGGTATTTTGGAACTCCACAGGTGGATTTGATCCCATTGGATGGCAATCCTGTTGCTATCGAAGATACAATGATTATCCCCATCAGAGTGCATCATCATAAAGAAATAATTTTTGGTTACCGGTTTGGAAATTTCACCTATATCACCGATGCGAGCCATATCGATGAAGAAGAGTTTAAGAAAATCGAAGGTTCAGAGGTACTGGTAATTAATGCGCTCCGTAACAGCTCACATATAAGTCATTTTTCTCTTCAACAGGCAATTGAGGTGGTAAACAGAATAAAACCCCGGGATGCATATTTCGTTCACATGAGTCATTTTATTGGAAAACACGCTGATGTGGAGGCGAAACTACCCGATGGAATGCATATGGCCTATGACGGTTTAAAGATCATTGTCTGATTTCAATACCGCATCTTTTAACCCGTCGACATCCTCAACATTATAATATTTGAAAACTGATTCGATGTCATTCTGAAGATTGTCGCTAAGCAGTCCCTTTCTTTTTAACTCTTTTACAGAGATATATTGCTGTATCTTTTGCCAGACCTTAATATTATTGATTTTCATTTGATTCTTATCCTTAAGTCGGGCTCTGTCAATATCATAACCAATTTGGAATCTCAACCAAAATCCGGCATCAATTCCAAGGGATCGTTCCAGAAGTATTGCAAAATCAGGTGTTATTGGACGTTTTCCTCTAATCACTTCATTTAAATAAGATGGCTTAACTCCTATTTGTCGTGCAAGTTCACGTTGAGTTAATCCTTTACGAAATTTAATCTCCTCCTTTATCAACATTCCTGGTGGAGTAGCAACAAAAGGTATCAGTTCATCCTCTGTATATATCGTTCTATTTTGGCTCATAATGATTACTTAATTCGATTATTGATACAATCTCTTCTTCTTTATCGCTTCTTATTTCATATATAATTTTGTACTCAAGTCTGTATTTTAGACTAATACGTATGGATTCTACATTCTTTTTATTTCCCTTCAACTTTTTAATTTGCAGGCTATGATTTTGATATAATTGAGCGATGCTATCAGAACGCTTAATCAATTCAATTACAAAAACATATTTCCTTACAATTCCACTGGGATACCTGTATTTCTTCTTCCTGGTATATCCATAAAAATACAACTCCTCAAGGTATTCCTTCTCAAAAATAATCTTCATTACGGCGCAAAGGCTATGCAAAGATATAAAAAAGCAAACAAATTCACTAAATCAGTGAATTTTTAATACTTAAAATATCTTTACGGTTTCTAATGCTTTATGCAGAAAACCATAAAACGTTACCCTGATGA
Organism: Marinilabiliales bacterium; assembly: GCA_002869405.1. Taxonomy (GTDB): domain Bacteria; phylum Bacteroidota; class Bacteroidia; order Bacteroidales; family BM520; genus BM520. Next base: position 9,226 of record PKSY01000246.1, on the reverse strand, counting down.
GAAAAGAATCACATAAATATGATTTGCTCGTGAACAGGATGAACCTATCATTGTTAATTAATTAACAAAAGCTATTGCATTACAAAATATTCGTTGTAATTTTGCAATATCTGAAGGGAGGATGCGTCTGACCGGAGGATTTTTACTGATATTCAAACCCAAAGGAGGTTTTCTGATGGAAAAGAGAATTGGAACTATTATTATTCTTCTGCATGATACTGCACAAGCCGGTGTAGTAAATCAAATCTTATCAGAATTCTGTAATTCAATCATTGGCAGGCAGGGCTTACCCTCACGAGTGCATAATAAAAGCATTATCTCCGTGATTCTTGAAGCCACTACTGATGAATTCGGTGCACTGAGCGGTAAGCTTGGTCGCATAAAGGATATCAGTGTAAAATCCGCTGTCTTTCCCTCGTCAGTTGCAGAATTTAAGATTGTATAACATAAAAAAATAACCCATGCGCTTTAATCCTGAAAAATGTGCTATCCCTGATAAAAGGATGCAACCGTTTATCGACTCCAACGAGATCTGGAACTACATCAATAACACTGAAGTTACTGATGAACGGGTTCAACAAATCATCAATAAGTCACTTAACAAGGAGCGGCTTACACTGGAAGAGACTGCGGTACTGGTAAATGCCAACAATCCTGATCAGATAGAAATGATTAAAGAGGGTGCCCGAAAACTAAAAGAAAAAGTTTACGGTAACCGTATTGTACTTTTTGCACCCTTATATATCGGAAACAGATGTACAAATAACTGCAAATATTGTGGTTTCCGGGCTTCCAACAAGGATGCGGTCAGAAAAACACTTTCTGATGAAGAGATAATCAAAGAGGTTGAAGCGCTGGAAGATAACGGACAGAAAAGGCTGATTCTTGTTTATGGTGAGCATCCTGACTACAGTCCTGAATACATTGCACATACGGTACGCACAACTTATGGTGTAAAAAAAGGAAATGGTGAAATCCGCAGGGTAAATATCAATGCTGCTCCGCTCGACATTGAGGGTTTCCGCACGGTTAAAGATGCAGGAATCGGAACCTACCAGGTTTTTCAGGAAACATATGATCGTGAAGCCTATTCATGGTATCACCTTGGCGGGAAAAAGAAAGACTACGACTATCGCCTCACCTCTCTCGACAGAGCTCAGGAGGCGGGTCTCGATGATGTGGGTATTGGCGCACTTTTCGGACTGTATGACTGGCGCTTCGAAGTCCTGGCACTGGTTCGCCATACTGTTCATCTTGAAGCATGTTATAATGTCGGGCCTCATACTATTAGTTTCCCAAGAATTAAGGATGCCAAAACACTTAACATTACTAATAAATACGAAGTCAGTGATGCGGATTTCACAAAACTGGTCGCAATTCTGCGTCTCGCCGTGCCTTATACCGGTTTAATTCTTACTGCAAGAGAAGAGCCAAAGGTGCGCCGTGAGGTGATGCAATTTGGGGTATCGCAAATTGACGGAGGAACAAAAATCGAGCTTGGGGAATACTCAAAATCTCAAAATGAAGATCAAAACCTGAACAGGGAGCAGTTTAAAATAGCTGATGACAGATCTTTAGGTGACGTAATTGATGAACTCCTGGATCAGAAATATCTTCCCTCCTTCTGTACAGCATGCTACAGACTGGGAAGAACCGGAGAGCACTTTATGGAATTTTCAGTTCCCGGATTCATAAAACGTTACTGTACCCCCAATGCAATGCTTACACTGGCAGAGTATATAATGGACTATGCCACCGGTGATGTGGCAGAAAAAGGATGGCAAAGAATTGAAGATGAACTGCAGCAACTTGAAAATGGCGAATTTAAAGTTGATACTGCAGAGATCAGAAACAGAATTGAGAAAATTAAACAAGGTGAACGTGACCTCTATTTCTAATCAACCAAAAGATGCTATCATGGAAAAACTCAGAATAACAGGAATACTTATAAAAGACCGGATTAAAGAAGCCGGAAGAACTCAGAAAGTGCTATCCGAATATGGGCATATTATCAGATCACGAATGGGATACCATGAGGTTTCAGAAGAAATATGTTCCCGTGTTGGTACAATTGTTCTTACCCTCGGAGGAAAAATTGAAGAACAGGACAAGATGATGCAGGAATTACAAAATATTGGTGGAATTGAAGTAAAAGAGATGGTTTTTGAACTATAATCTTTGACTAACGCATCCTGACAGGGCTTCAGATTCTGAGGCCCTGTTTTTTTTGCCCAAAATTGCAAAAGCAAAATAACATTACTCTGTATATCAATATATTAACTGCACCTTGTAGTAGTAATGATGTACTACTTCAGCCGCACTGATGTGTTTTTGAAGAAGTACAGGATTTGATTTTAATATATAATGGTAAGACTTTTATACTTCTTAATCAACGATTAGAATTTACACGATAAACCCATCATCAATTTATGAAAAAAACGCTAATCCTTTTACTGTTTTTCATTTCTGTCTCAGGGTTGTTCTTTCAGTGCTCCTCACGCTCAGGCAACAGAGAATCAATACCTCAGCAGGTCAAAGTCGTTGCTGATGAAAATGGAATGAAGCTATCCATCAACGATGAGGATTTCTTTGTTTATGGAATGAACTGGGACTATTTTCCAATTGGCAAAAACTTCATGTACAATCTTTGGGAAGAAGATGATGGATTTATTAAAAAAGCCCTGGAAAGTGAAATGTCGTTATTGAAGGAAATTGGATGTAATGCTATCCGGGTTTATACCGGCATTCCCACAAGATGGATTGAATATATTTATGAAGAGTATGGCATTTACATCATGCTGAATCACTCCTTCGGAAGGTATGGTCTTACAATTCAGGATCAATGGATTGATCCTACAGATTATTCATATTCCGGCACACGTGATGTATTGCTCAATGAGGTCACCAAAATGGCTGAGGAGTATAGAGATACTCCGGGGTTATTGCTGTACCTGCTTGGGAATGAAAACAACTATGGATTATTCTGGGAAGGTGATGAAACGGAAAACTTCCCACCGCATAATGATAGCGTTGAAGTTATGGCTACAGCGATGTACAGGCTTTTTGATGAAGCTACAGTGACAATACAGAAACTGGATCCAAATCATCCCGTGGCAATTTGCAATGGAGATCTTCAGTTTATCGAAATCATTAAAAATGAATGCAGTAATGCCGATATCTTTGGTGTTAACATGTATCGCGGAAAATCATTTACAAATGCATTCACAGAAGTAAAGCAGATATTGAATAAGCCATTTTTGTTCACGGAATTTGGCGGTGATGCTTTTAATGTCTTAACAGGCAGTGAAGACCAGCTTTCGCAGGCAGAATATCTTGTTTATAACTGGCAGGAAATTATTGAACATGCATACGGCATGGGAAATACCGGTATCTCTTTGGGAGGATTCACGTTTCAGTTTAGCGACGGATGGTGGAAATACGGACAGACGGTAGAACTGGATATCCATAATACTGAAGCATCATGGGCTAACGGTGGCTATCTGAATGATTACGCGGAAGGCATCAATAATATGAATGAGGAGTGGTTTGGTGTATGTGCGAAGGGATTATCAAATAAGAGTGGTTTGTATCCACTCTATCCAAGAGCTGCATATTATGTACTTGGTGATATTCATAATTATAACCCTTTTGAAAAAAATTCGACTTCCCCAAATCAATACTTCAGTGAAATTAATATTGAAGAAGCAATTCAAAAAGCCGAATCATTGCAAAATGATCAGCATATCGTCACACACGATTAATACAGCTAATTAATCAACCTACAAAAAGATGAAAGACATTAATTTACGTTTTGCAAACACAATTCTGTTGTTTTCAGCTATTCTGTTTTTTTCATGTAATACAGAAAATGAGATGCTATCAACCAAATCTGTTATTGTTACATCGGAAGCCGGTAAAAAAATGGCTCAAAAGGATAACTTCGAATTTATTTCCGGCAATCCTGAAGGAGTAATTATTGAAGTTAAACCTGAAGTCAGAAAACAGGAAATTGATGGTATTGGTTCATCCTTTACAGAAGCCTCTGCGTTTGTGCTGGCACACCTTACTCCCGATCAGCGGAATGAAGTGATGAAAAACATCTTTTCAGATCAAGGAGCAAATTTCTCACTTACCCGGACACATATCGGAGCATGTGACTTTTGTGTTGACGGGAAGTACTCCTACCTTGACAAAGCCGGAGATACCGAATTATCCTCTTTTTCACTGGAAAACGACATTAAAGGATTTAGCAAGTCCAGGTTTCCATATCTGGAAGACGAAGCATACGACCTCTTGCCAATGATCAAAGAAGCACTTGAAATTAAAAGTCAACAAGCTGACAATGAATTAAAGATAGTTGCCAGCGCCTGGACAGCACCTTCATGGATGAAAGACATTGAAGATTGGTTTATAAAAGGAACACCCGAAAACAATTATCAGGGAACCGGCGGGAGTCTCAAAAAAGAGTATGAAGAGACATACGCTGATTATCTGATTAAATATCTTAAAGAGTATAAAAAAGAAGGTGTGGATATATGGGGAATAACTCCTGTTAATGAGCCTCATGGAAACAATGGTCAGTGGGAAAGTATGCATTTTACTCCTGAATCACAGCGCGATTTCATAAAGGACTATCTGGGCCCCAGGCTTACAAACGATTTATCGGAAGAAGTTAAACTTCTGATTTATGACCAGAACCGTGACGGTCTTGAACACTGGACTGATGTAATTCTTGGAGACCCTGATGCTGCAAAATACACCTATGCCACAGCTGTACACTGGTATGAAAGCACCCACAAGGTATATGAAGAGGAGTTTGAAAAAGTGAACGCCAAATTCCCCGATCACGGCATCATTCATACTGAAGGATGTATTGACGATCTGGGAAAACCTGCACCTGATGGCATCCTGGACCCTGAAAAATTCCAGGAAAAGAATTGGTTTATGAATGACGCATTCTGGTGGAATAAAAATGCTACTGACTGGGCGTATACTGCAACCTGGCCGGGTGTAAATGCTGAAGAACACCCTATCTACACTCCTGTGCATCGCTATGCTAGAAATATAATCGTTAGCATTGATCACTGGCTTAAAGGCTGGATTGACTGGAATGTGGTACTCGATCATAATGGTGGACCAAACCACGTTGGAAACTTCTGTGGTGCGCCAATAATGATTAATACAGAAACAAAAGAGGTGTATTACACGCCCATATATTATGTTCTGGCACAATTAAGCAAAACTATCAGGCCGGGAGATATTGCAGTACAAACGAATACCGATAAGGCAAATCTGGATGCTGATGCAATACATACCTGTGCAACAATAAATGATCAGAATTTACTTACAATACAAATCCTGAATACTACGAAAGAATCGATTCCGGTGAGCCTGAAAATCAGCAACCAATTCGCAAAAATGAACATTGATGCAAATGCATTGGAAACAATTCAGATTCAGCTATAACAATTTTTCAAAAAACACATTGTAACGGACGTTTAAACAGAGGTTAAGCAAGAAAGAATGAAGAAAGCAATTTATTTGGGGCAAACTCCGCTGATAAAATCCTCGGAGGAGATAAAAGGAACGTTTACTACGATCAGGAATGAAAAATTCTATAAGATCGAAAACTATAACAAAATGCAGGATTTTTTCATGACGATAGTAAGTAACTCCGACCACTGGATGTTTCTCTCCAGTAACGGCTCACTTACAGCAGGACGAAAAAATCGCGACAACGCACTGTTTCCATATTATACAGTCGATAAAATTCATGATTATAAAGGAACCACAGGCAGCAGAACATATGTTCTGATTGAAAAAGAAGAGAAAACATTTCTTTGGGAGCCCTTCTCCCCTTCCGGAAAAAAAACCTACAAAACACTTAACAATATCTATAAAAGTATTTATGGAAATAAGGTGATATTTGAAGAGGTTAATGAAGACCTTGGTTTAAGCTTTCGCTACGGATGGTACAACAGTGAGAAATATGGATGGGTAAAAGAATCGCAGATAAAAAACCTCACCGATGAGAAAACCCGCATCCAAATACTCGACGGGATCAAGAACATTCTGCCATGGGGTGTGGAGTATACTTTTCAAAATGAATACAGTAATTTGCTCGACGCTTACAAAAAGAATGAACTAATATCCGAGAGCAAGCTGGGGCTTTTCTCCCTCAGTTCTATTCCGGTAGACAAAGCTGAGCCCAGCGAATCATTAAAGGCAACAACAGTTTGGTCTGTCGGACCTTCAGAGGATGTAAAAATACTTATTTCCGATAAGCAGGTAACGAATTTCCTTCAGGGAGAGGACCTGACTACTGAAACAGATATCAAGGCCTCCAAAGGCGCATATTTTATCAATTGCGATCTTGAACTCGAAGCCGATGAAAATCGTTCATGGATGATAATAGCTGATACAGGGAAAGATTCTGCGGACGTAGTTAACCTTAACTATGAAATACTTGGCAATAAACAGATAGAGAAAAGTATTCTTCAGGACATTCACACCGGAACCCTGGCACTGAAACGCATCGTTGGAAGTTCTGATGGCATACAAATGTGTAATGAAGAGCTCGGATATGCACGGCATTTTTCCAATACGCTGTTTAATGTAATGCGTGGAGGTATCTTTACCGATGATTATCATGTAAGCAAGGATGATTTTATTCTATATATTCATCAAACCAACAGTGAGGCGGCAAAAAAGTATCATGAGATCATTTCTTCGCTTCCGCAGAAAATTGAATATAACAAACTTATAAACCGGGCCGTGGAGATAAACGACCCCACATTGACCAGAATTTGTACTGAATATCTTCCATTAACCTTTAGCAGGAGGCACGGAGACCCCAGCAGACCCTGGAATCAGTTCTCAATAGATATAAAAGATGAAAACGGGAACGACAAACTTAACTACGAAGGAAACTGGAGGGATATATTCCAGAACTGGGAGGCGTTAAGCATTGCTTATCCTGAGTTTATTGAAGGTATGATAACCCGTTTTGTAAATGCTACAACGGCTGACGGCTACAATCCCTATCGTATTACACGTGAAGGTATCGATTGGGAAGAAGCTGACCCGGACGACCCATGGGCATATATAGGTTACTGGGGCGATCATCAAATTATATATTTACAGAAATTTCTCGAACAATCATCACAATATCACCCCGGGAAAATAGAGAAAATGCTGAACAACGATACCTTCGTCTTTGCATCTGTACCATATCGCATAAAACCTTTTGAAGATATCGTTATTGATCCTAAAGATACTATCGTTTTTGATCAGCAAATTAACAAACAGCTTCGAAAAAAGGCTGCGGAATTGGGAGCTGACGGAAAACTGCTAAGAAATAGTTCCGGTGAGATTATCAGAACTAACTTCACAGAGAAAGTACTGGTCTCTCTTCTCACAAAACTCTACAATTTTGTCCCCGAGGCAGGAATCTGGATGAACACCCAGCGCCCGGAATGGAATGATGCCAACAATGCCCTTGTAGGAAACGGAGCATCAATGGTTACCTTATATTACCTGAGAAGATCCGTTACATTCTGGATAAATCTTCTACAAAATTCTGACATAAAGGATTCCATGATTTCAGAAGAGGTTTTATCACTTCTGGAAGCTATGGAAGAAACCTTTAAGTCATATACAGAGAAACTGACCGGTAAATTCAGCAACAGAGAACGTTTTGAATTTGCGCAGGAACTTGGTTTAGCCGGATCTGAGTACCGAAAGAAAATTTATAACAACACATTTTCCGGAAACAGAAAGGCCTTGAAATCAACTAAAATCATTGATTTCTTTAGCCTTACACTGAAATACCTTGATCATTCCATTGACCATAACAAACGGGAAGACGGTCTCTATCATGCCTATAATCTGATTTCCTTTAATGATAATCAAATCTCAATCCGCTATTTATATGAGATGCTTGAAGGACAGGTTGCAGTACTTAGCTCAGGATATCTTTGTGCTGAAGATAGTCTGGAAGTATTGAATGCGCTTAAAGCCAGTTCATTGTTTCGTGCCGACCAATACAGTTATATCCTTTATCCCAACCGGCAGCTCCCATTATTCATCAATAAAAATACAATTCCACGGAAATCAATTGATAGCATAGAGCTTCTCCAACAGCTGCTGAAAGATGGCCAAACATCAATCATAAAGCCGGATATTATGGGTAACCTGCATTTCAACAGCCGTTTCAGAAATGCCGGTCATCTCAAAGAGGCGCTGCAAGAGCTCTCAGGATCTGAATACAAGAGCCTTGTAGCGCATGACCGGGAAGCTGTACTAAAACTCTATGAATCTATTTTTGATCATCAGTCATTTACCGGACGATCAGGCACATTCTATGGTTATGAAGGGTTGGGAAGTATTTACTGGCACATGGTATCAAAGCTTTTACTTGCTACACAGGAATGTTTCTTCCGCGGGTTGAGAAACAATGCCAATGAAATAACTCTTGGGCAACTCAAAGAGCATTATTATGAAATTAAAGCCGGTATTGGATTGTATAAAAACCCTGGTCTTTACGGAGCGTTTCCCACTGATGCATATTCGCATACACCGGGAGGAGCAGGTGTTAAACAGCCCGGACTTACAGGACAGGTAAAAGAAGATATCCTTTCGAGGTTTGGAGAAATAGGTCTTCATGTTAAAGAGGGACGCATTTATTACGACCCGGAGCTCTTTAACCCGGATGAGATCCTAACCTCTCAGGAAACCATGTTCTACTTTGACCTTAAAGGCAATCATTGCAGCATCGATTTAAAACCCGGACAAATTGCATTTACTTTTTGTCAGGTACCGATAATATGCACATACGGTGAAAGTAATATTATTGCTGTGGAGTATCAGGACGGCACAATCCGTGAATTCCGCGACAAAGCAATAAGTGCAGACATTAGCATCAGCATTTTTGCAAGAAAAGACGAAATAAAGCAGATACATTTTCATACTATTTTTTAACAGCTAAAAACAAGGAATATGTCATTTAGAAGTGAGAAAATTTTATCTCTGGCAGGCGAAGACTTCAGCAAGAAAAACGGTCATGATCTTATTGACCTCTTCCATAAATATCTGAACAACGGAATACACGGGCTCTGTTTCAGTTCTTATGAGGATGGCCAGGGGCCGGGAACCATAATCTCCAAAGAGCAGATAAACCGACGCATTGAAATTATTAAGCCATTTACGAAATGGATTCGCACATTTT
>PKSY01000065.1 GCA_002869405.1 Marinilabiliales bacterium | reverse complement strand
TGAAAAAAATAAAAAGAGATGAAAAAAAAGACAGGATAAATTCAACTGTTTTTTATAAATTTGTATTTCAAAACATTCTATCCGTATAAAAGCCAGCAATGAAACATAAATTTCAAGTAATTATATCTAATAAAAAGATCATTATATCAATCTATTTCTTATTGGCCATTCTGGCTGGCACTCAGGCTCTCGTTGGCACAAAAGTGTACCGATCCGAAGAGGGCCAGGTTAGCATGTATAACAATTATGAGATTTTTGCACGATCGTTCGATCATCTTGTGAATGGCCAGGACCTTTACAAAGCCTATCCTAAAGAACACTGGGATCTGTTTAAATATACTCCAACCTTTTCGGCACTTTTTGGTGTTCTCAGCATTTTACCCGACTGGATCGGACTAAATTTGTGGAACCTTTTAAATGTCCTTGTTTTAGCTTTCGCCATATATTTTCTTCCAAAATTAAATAACTATCAAAAGGGGATCCTCCTTCTTATTATTCTATTGGAATTGTTGACTTCAGTTCAAAATGAACAATCCAATGGACTTATTGCAGGATTAATTATTATGGCCTTTGGGCTACTTGAAAGGAACAAGAACTTTTGGGCTACTCTGATGATTGTGCTGTCTGTTTCCATAAAACTATTTGGCATTGTCGGGTTTGCGCTCTTCCTTCTATATCCAAAAAAAGGGAAATCAATTCTTTACACTTTATTCTGGTTAATAATTTTGGGAGCCATTCCATTATTATTCATTGATTTTGAGCAATATACCGCCCTCTATCAAAGCTATTTCAACCTATTGAGTAATGACCATGACGCCTCATACGGATATTCTGTAATGGGAATAATTCACTCATGGTTTTCTGTGGAGATTAATAAAAACATGATTGTAGGAATTGGCGCAGTATTATTTTTAATCCCTTTTTTACAGATTAAGAAATACAAAGACTACATGTTTCGCATACTGGCACTTGCCTCGGTCTTATTGTGGATAATTATTTTCAATCATAAGGCTGAATCACCCACTTTTATTATAGCCATGTCTGGCGTTGCGATATGGTTCATGATGTCTAAAAAGAATGCCATAAACACAGGACTATTTGCTCTGGCATTTATTTTAACCTCCTTATCACCCACAGAGTTTTTCCCAAAAAGTATCAGGAACGAATTTGTAAGGCCTTACTGTTTAAAGGCACTTCCCTGTGTGCTCATCTGGATAAAGGTTATTTACGACATGATTGGCCTTAAGGTTGGCATACATAATTCTCCACCAAAGGAAACCCTGTGAAGGCGCTGAGGTATGAATAGAATTTGATGATCATAAACAAAGAGAAATAACTCACCTCACAAAAGACGCTCAAAAAATATCATCTGGGAACTTCTGCAAATGTCATTCGCTTACGAAAAATTCTCATCGAAAGAGAGATTATAAGTATTAAAGGCGATACAATTTTCTTCCATGATCCATTCTTTGCATTCTGGCTTGAAACGAGATATTTTTAGCTTTTGAACCGCGAAAACGCAATGACGCAAAGACCTATTCGCGCCTTTGTGCCTTTGCGGTATTCTTTTTATAAAGGAGAAAATTTATAATGGATAGTGGAAGATTACCCTTTCATTGAACAATTAAAATCCTCTCTCTGTTATAAGTGCATATTTTAACGACCTAAAAACAATATTTCATATGGCAGACCTTTCAACAAACTACATGGGCATCCCTATCGCAAATCCGATAGTTATCGGTGCGAACAGCCTCACAAAGAATATTCAGTTTCTGCGTAAGCTCGAAGCAGCAGGCGCTTCAGCAGTAGTGTACAAATCACTTTTCGAGGAACAGATCACTTACGAACGTATTCAGATGGCAGAACAACTGCAGGAATACGCCGAGCGTAATGCTGAAATGGGCCAGCTCTACCCTACCCTCGAACACGCCGGAACAGATGAACATATCTACGAACTCAAGTATGTCCTCAAAAATACTACGCTGCCGATTATCGCCAGTCTGAATGCACTCGATGATGAGTCGTGGATTGAGTATGCAAAAAAACTGGCCGGAACTGGCGTGAAAGGTCTCGAACTAAACTTCTACGAAGTCCCGGGTGACTATGATAAAGATGAGGCTGACATCGTAAATTCTCAGGTTGAAACCCTGAAAAAGGTAAAACAGGTGGTGGATATCCCTGTAAGTGTGAAATTGAGTCCGTTCTACGGAAACCTGCTGCGCACCATCAAGCGTTTCAGCGACAACGGCGCCGATGCAGTAGTGCTTTTCAACCGCCTCTTCCAGCCTGATATCGATATCGACAATATCCAGCTAACATCACCAAATCTTTTCTCTACCGGTAATGAATATCGTTTACCATTGCGCTTTGCAGGTCTGCTTCACGGCAACATTGATGCACAGGTGGTGGCAAACAGCGGTATTTACGAGGGTGAAGATATTATCAAGCTGATCCTTGCCGGTGCCAATGCGGTGCAGGTTGTAAGTGCACTCTATATGCACGGTGCCGAGCAAATCACGACCATGAAAAACGACCTTCAGAACTGGATGGAAGATAATAACTTCAAGTCGCTGGACGATTTTCGCGGTAAGCTGGCAAAGAAAAACCTTAAAGATCCTTTCGCATACAAACGTGCACAGTATGTGGATATCCTCCTGAACTCCGAGGAGATTATAAAAACGAATACGATGATCTAGATCATAAAAATAGTGTGAGTGACAGAGGGAGTTTTCTTAATAACCAATATTAAGGAGCTCCCTTTTTTCTATCTTTGCCGGCGTCACTAAACACACTATTATGAGTCTCTGGGAAGTAATTATGCTTTGTTGTTTTGGCGCCAGCTGGCCGATATCTATTATCAAAGCGCTGCGCACAAAAGTGGTGGTGGGAAAATCACCTGTATTTATGATGATTATCATCACCGGTTATATGTGTGGTATTATCCACAAACTCACCTTCCACCCCGACTGGGTTACAGGGCTTTACGCCTTTAATGCCCTGCTGGTCTCTTTCGATCTGTTTCTCTATTACCGATATCTTCCTAAAGTATAGTTTTTATACCACATTTTATATATTTGTGCCGATATGTATAAATTTGCAAATCGGTATAAATATAATATGATGAAACGATTAACTTCATTGTTTGCCACCCTGTTGATGGCAACCGTAATTCTACTCTCTTCCTGCGATAACAACGAAAACCCGGAACCGGAACCACAGGTGCTGCAGCCCGTTGAAATGACGCTCGGCGCCGACTGGCTTATCGATACCATATCTTCTGCCACAGAAGAGATCTGGTACCGTGTTAATGCTCCCACATCACAAAAACTCTATGTGGAGTGGTCGGAAGCAGAACATCAGGGCACTGGATATAACCACACTGCCGATATTAAAGTCAGCGCTTTCAAACTCAATGGCGAAGACCTCTATTTTGAAGATATTGATGACGGATACGGTGCTGATGCCCAAGAGGTGCTGCTGACGGATGAAACGTCAATACTTATTAAGGTTACAGCCAACTCAGCGGTTGGTACATTTGGCATAAAGGTTTTCGAGTCGGGAGCGGCCAATATCACCTATACTGAAATTAATGCTGCCGATGTGTGGATTACAGATCTCTCCATTGAAGTAGGTGAGACAATTGGTTTTCTGGTAGATGGCTCAGGCGCCGAAGCGCTCCAGATTGTCTGGGCTGAATTCAACTCTCCGGAATCCGGATATACCGCAGACATTAAAGGTTCTGTATATATGATGGATGGTGAAACACCGTATATTCAGCGCGACAACGGGAAAATCTTTGTGGCAAAAGATAAAAGCCACTCCGACAATCCGAAGTCCATCGCCTTAGATCAGGGTGAAACAAAAGTGAAAGTACATATTCAGTTAAATGATGATGAAAAACCCGGTACCTACGCACTGAAAATCGAACCGGTAACAAAATAGAAGCATGCGCAGAATTATTCTTACACTCCTGCTTTGTGGAGCTGCTTTTTTTTCGTTTTCACAGATGCAGGATACCGCAATTATTCTTAATGAAGTGGTTATTGAGGGCGCAGCGGTAAAACGCGCCCTCCGGTATCAGAAGGAATCTGTTGCCGATGCGGTGGTGGTAGGCAGCCGCGATATCAACAACTACGGAAATAAAAGCGCCGGAGAAGTCCTGAAAAGGCTGCCAAGAATTTCCATCGACGGAAGTCCTGCATTACGAAATGTGAAGATCTCCGGCCTCGACAAGGAGTTCCAGTGTATTCTGGTGGACGGGCTCCATCCCGGAGGCGGTGAAGACCGCAGGGATTTCAAGGTGGACCGCATCCCCGTTGACCTCATCGACCGAATCGAAGTAATCTACAATCCGACTGTGGAGTATGGCACAGATGCAGCTACCGGCGCGGTAAATATGATCCTGAAAACTACCCCGGAAAAACGCCTTTTTCAGGGTGATATGGCTATCGACTACAGCACTACAGAACCGGGTATCAACCCCGAATTTAATGTAATGTATGGTAATCGTCATTCCAAACTGGGGTACTTTGGATCTCTGGGTCGTGCGCAATATCAGCGTGAATCTTTCAGCAACCTTTATGATGCAGACACAGGAGGTGTGGCATCATCAATCTCCGGGGTTATCAGCCAGTCGCTGCTCGCAAATGTGGAGTTCTATGCTGATTCCAACACAACCTTAAAATGGGAAACCTGGTACTCCGGATATCAGGAAATTGAGGAGATGTATTCCACAGCCAATATCCGCTCCAAAGGCGGCTTGAATACCAGCATTGACTCGGCAAAAAGCGATATCTTCCGTAACCTGATAAATTCCCGTCTCGGATTCGACAGAAAGCTCAGAAACGGTGAAATAAAAAGCGCCATCCTTTTTGCTTACGACGACGAGGCGCGCTACAAAGACCGGCTTCGCGATAAAGAGACCTATTGGGAAAAAAGTCTTGAGGATGAAAACCAGGACAATTACCAGGCTCTGGCAGAATCAAAACTTACGCTAAAGCTGAATACAGGTTCTGTTGACCATACTTTAAAGGCCGGTGTTCGTGCCGTTTATCTCAACCGTGATTACGACAGAATTGTTTATACAAAACCACAGGAGTATCTTTTCTGGGAAACCATAGAAGACGGATCGTATAAAATTGAAGAGACCCAGCTGGCCGCCTATATGATGGATATCATCAGTCTCAACAGCCTGGACATAATACCCGGAATAAGGGCTGAAGAAACCATAAATACCTTTCAAACCGCTTCCGATAACGGCAACTCCGCCAACTTTGCCTTAAATCCCGCGCTTCATCTTAAATACACTACTAAAAACAATCTGCTTTTTCGCGCTGCTGTGACACGACAGATGACTCGTCCGCCTTTCCTTTACACTGTGCCTGTGGATAAAGTGAAGCTCAAAAAACAGATTATCGAGCGTGGAAACCCGGAGCTTCTTCCTGCAAACAGCATCAACTTTTCGGCTTCTGTGGAAAAGTATATCGGCAATGAAAGCTATATCGCCGCACGCGGATATTACAACATGGTAAAAAACATGTTCGAGATGCAGTTTACCGGCATTGATGACTTTTATAACTTCCGTGTTTACCAGGCCGTAAATATCGATACTGCAAAAGTATATGGTGCAGAGCTTGACGGACGCTTTAACCTTGCAGAAATCGGTTTGGAAGGTTTTAATCTCTACGCCAACTACTCATGGAGTGGATCAAAAGTCAGGGATGCCGGAACCGGTGAAATACGACGCATCAATGAGCAGCCTGTTCACCTTGTGAATGTGCAGGGCTCCTACTTCAACCCGAAGCTCAGGTTACAGATGGACCTGGCGATGAAGTATAACTCAGAAATGATTATCGCTGCCACGTACGACGAATTTAACAACGAATACCCGGAGATGATTACCGAACCACAAATGTGGTTTGACGGACGCATAAAATGGTACTTCAATGCCTGGGGCGCCATATACCTCAATGCGCTGAATATCCTCAATGAAAAGATGGTGATTCACCAGGGCGAGATTGTGGAAGAGATGGAGACAGGTGTAAATATCAGGGTTGGCGTTTCCTTTAACCTGTGATAATAACGTCGCCGTTATTAGGAAAACCATATGGCCGTCATTTGGAACATGCGGCCGTTATTAGGAAAACCATATGGCCGACATAGGTAGAGCCACACGGCCGTGTGGCTCTACCCGTAAAAGATGTATGGATATACCCATAAAAAACGTATGGATATACCCGCAAAAACCGTGTGGCATTACCCGGAAAACACGTGTGGATATAAATAAAAAATGCGACGTCCTAGGATTTATAAAAACGTCCGATGCTGAATGCTTTTCCGATCTCTTCACCGATATCGAAATATGCGCGCTCGGGGTTGCTGAAAAGGAAGGGTTTTACTTTTTGGATATCGGGTTTTCCCTGTGCTGAAATTTTCTCTTCATCCACTTTTACATCCACAATTTCTGCTATAAAGATGGTGTGAAGCCCGAGGTCGCTGTATTCAACAAGCTTACACTCCAGTACCATGGGAAACTCTTCGGCGTAGGGTGCATCAACAAGGTCGGAGCGAACTTCTGTCAGGCCGGTATCTTCAAACTTCCGGTTATTCTTTCCTGAGGTGATGCCGAAATAGTCGGCCAGTGAAGCCTGCTCTTTGGAGGGAATGGCAATGGTAAATGCCTTGCGGTTAATAATGTTATTATAGGAATAGGTTGCTTTGCGTAAAGAAACATTGATGCACGGCGGTTCAGAGCAACATATCCCGCCCCATGAGGCTGTCATTAAATTAGGAACATCTTCATCATCGTATGTTCCTACCAAAAACACAGGATATGGGAATATGAACGGCCGTGCACCAACAGATTTCTTCATAAACTAAAATTGATCTTCTTTTCCAATTCTTAACACTTTGTACTCTCCTGTCTCTGTATTCAAATCATAGATATTAAAATTTGTATCCAGATTAAATCCATCGTAATGGGCTGCAAAATTCACTGAGGCAGAACCATCTTCAGCACTGCGAATGCGGTGAAAAACTCCGCGGGGCCAAACCAGCATTGCGGGTCCGTCTACCACCACTTCACCATTGTGCATCACTTTACTCGGAGTAATTACAAAGCTCTCCACTTTTCCATGCTCCGGAGTATACACATCCACATAGCGTGTACCTTTTAAAACCAGCAGGTTATCATCCTGGTTGGGGTGCATATACCACGGGCGCTCCACACCCTGTATTGAACCGGGAGAAATAGCTCCTGAATGATGTATTACACGATCAATAGCGTCAATGCGTGGAAGTGCTTCCATGGGAAGATTATCAAAATCTACTCCTTCTGTTTTTCGTAACGGGTTAAGCGGATATATCTGGTATACACCCTTGACCTCCTTAATAATATTACTCATAGCGATGTTTTGTTTCATGTGATAACAAGTGCCTTACAAAAATGTTTGTCATCTCCGACAAAATTGACAAGCGCTCAGGATTGTTGTATCTTAATGCGAATTAACAAAGTGCTAACGAAAACCCTGAAGCGTTATGAAAAAACTACTACTCTTTTCCATAATTCTTTTCCTGCTTTCTGCCTGCAACTCCCCGGATCCTCAACAGGAAAAAGAACTTGCCGAACAGGTGCTGAAAACATATTTCGATGCCATGGGTGCCCGCAACTGGGATGCAGTGAAAGAGAATGCCACAAGTAATATGCGACTGGTAGAAGATGGCCTGATTTGGAACAACGACAGTCTCATTGCCAGTATTTCCGAAAACTGGTCGAAATATGATATCACCTACGATATCACTGTGCTCGAAACAGAGATAGAAAAAAACTGTGCACGCATTATCTACCGTAACCATGGAAATGCCACTTACCGAACCGACATAATCCATATCAACTGGATAGAAACGGCATCACTGATAAAACAGAACGGGAAGTGGAAAATCGCTATGATACATTCTTCCGTAGATCACTATCACAACTACGACCACCTCTCTTCACACGAAATTCAGGTACCTGAATTGTCGATTTATGATAAACACGAACGCGCTGTATCAATGATCTATTACAATATTCTCACCGGCATCAGCGTAGCAAAAAAACATGGAATCAGTGTTCGCGATTACGCCACCGGATGTGCCAATAATTTTAAATACGACTGGAATAAAGAGGCCGGTTTTGAAGGTCTGGTAAAAGGTGTGCTCCAGAATTTTGAAAACTTCAGGTATCGCTATGATTATCCAATAGAAATAATCGAAAACACTGCAAACAGGGTGCTTATTAAATGGAGAAATAACTACAAACAGGAGTTTGTAAACGGTCCTGTGTATGACATAAGCTATGCAGAATACAATCTGTGGTTTGAAACACTCTTTAATGTTATTGCAGAATATCTTGGTGCCACGCTAACGTATGAAGAGATCGAGGGAGACTGGATTCTCATCACCATAGAGAAAAAATTATAATCCTTAAAGCGTAATTCCCATTTGCTTCATCAAAAATGTGGCATTCATATTCTGAGAGATACCCTCACGAAGTTTGTAATCAAATACGAGGGTATCTTTTTTTAATGATACCTCAAAGCATCTGTTCATAACCTTATCGGGATAGCTTTCGGCCAGCGTACCAAGAATAATATCGTGAGTCGCAATAATTCCCGTGGCATTCAATCGTACAAACTGCTCAATAAGTGCTTTGGAGCCCTGCTGTTTATCCTTTGAATTCGTTCCTTTTAATATCTCATCAAGAATAATAAACAGCTTTTCACCACTGTTCAACCTATCGATAATCCACTTCAGTCGCTTGAGTTCAGCAAAAAAATAGGACTCATTACGCACCAGATTATCGGTGGTTCTCAGGCTCGTAATAAGCTGAACAGGCTTAAACACCATTTTCCCGGCGCAAACTACGGTTCCTGCCATCGCCAGCATCATATTTACAGCCACCGTACGTAGGAAGGTACTTTTCCCGGCCATATTAGCGCCGGTAATAATCACAAACTGTCCGCTGCCATTTAATGAAAAGTCATTTCCAACACGCTCCTTTGCAGGGATTAAAGGGTGACCGGCATCGACAATTTTCAAACCATCCTCAGTATCGTCACCAAGCTGTGGAAAAACAAAATCGTCAAAGTTATAGGCAAAACCCGAGAGACTGCACAAGGCATCAAATTCAGCAACGGTATCAAACCACTGCCTGATATCCTGTCCATACAATTTTTGCCAGTGTTCGAGGCGCACAAGCTGAATGATATCCCACAAAAAGAGCCCGTTCAGGATAAAACCCATAAGCATATTTAACCGTGTATCCAGGGAAGCTGTAATCCTTCCAAGTTTTCTTACTGCTTCGGTGGCACGATTATTTTCTCCGGCACATGCTTTAAGCTTTCGCAGATATTCATTCTTCATCTCAGTTTCGTCCAACAATTCGAAAAGCTTAGCATATCTGCTGAAAAGATCTGCCGAACGACTCAGATAGTTATGTCGATGATTTATTTTTCGCAAATAAAATCCTGTTATCATCCATGGTCCCAAAGCCAAATAAAGAAGAAACCAGGTAAATGATATTACTCCCGAAATCATCAATGCAATTCCTGTCAGCGACAGAAGAGAAATTATTACAGGCAAAATCTTAAAAAATCTCTTTTGAAATAATGGCGGCAGCTGAATCCAGTCGGTAAGCTTTTTCAGGTCGCTGTGTTTCATCGCAGCGATACTGCCAAAGGTTTCCATCAGCACTCTGAATTCAGGCTTCTCTTTGAGCTCTGCCACTGCTTCCTGTCGAAGCCTGAGGTTTTCAGCATTAATCTCCGGCTTCAGGCACCAATCACAAAGCTGCTCCCTGCCTCCAACAGTACTTGTACGATTCAGCAACTGAAAAACAGATTCATCGCCAAAAAGATCAATATCTTCAGCATATTCATGTGCTTCAGCCAGGAGATCAGCAGCACCGTCAAAACCCGAATAATCACCTGTGAGTGCAGATAATTCACGAGTTAAGATAGTGACGCGTGTGGTGAAGTAATCACTTCGTTGCCGCAGAAAACTAAACCATCTCAATAGAAATAAAAACAGAATTACAGTTAGCACGGCTGTAAACAGAACCCAACCGGAATTCTTAGCTGCAGCGAAAAAATATATGGATACCAATCCGCCTAAAAATACTATCAACCGGAGCCAAGAGGAAATTCTTTTAAGATTCAGGGCGTGAGACTTTTCCTTCTCTGCCTTTCGGAGTTCCTGCTCATACCATTTTTTTGCTTCCATCAGGAGCGATGTTTTTCGGCGAATAACTGACTAAAATTCTTCGGCGCCACCTTTGGCAATGCTCTTCCGCCACCCCAATAATTACCGATATGGTTTTTCAACAGCATATTTTTAAGACTTGCAGGTCCCAGGTTCATTCTTCGTCGCGAAGCAGTTACAAATTTATATGCCTTAATAAAACGTTTGACATCTTCATCAGTACGGCCGTTTTTGATGGCTTCACGGCGATTAAAAACCATCATTTCATGAAGGTTAATATCGACAGGACACACATCACTGCACTTACCACATAAGGTAGTAGCATAGTGTAAATGATCAAAGGGTTTTTCTGAAGAGAGGGTATTTGCTGTCACAACTCCGTACGGGCCTGTTATGGAATTTTCATATGGCGCAACTCCTGCAAGGGCATATACCGGACAATGATTCTGGCATGCTCCGCAATGGATACAGGTTAATATTTTTCGGGTGCGTTTATTGGCAAGAAGGTCTGTTCTTCCGTTATTTACCAATATCACAATCAGTTCTTCAGGGCCATCCAGTTCGCCCTTTTTACGCGGTGAAGTAAGAATATCTGTTACAGGATGTATCTCTCCTGATCCGGAGGCCGAGGCGTGTAAGGGCAGAATCACATCCAGATCTTCAAGCGATGGAATCAGCCTGTCAATTCCTGCAATCACGATGTGTTTTTTTACTCTGGCCGAAGCAAGCCATTCATCGCCACTGTTTTTATAGAAAACCAATGCGCCCGTATCTGTTGCCAGCAAGTCAGCTTCTGAAATTAAAATATCCTTTTCTGAAATCTCATCTATAAGGTTACTCCTCAAGGCCCTTCCCAATGCTTTGGCACTGATAACTTCCTCTTCAGGGAAAAACAGCTCACGAAGTTTTTCATGGTTCTCTTCTTCTGAAACATCCATCACATTCCACACCTGATGGGAATACTTCTCTTCCTGAATTTTTGCGACGTTTTCCTCTGTGTTGCCCGGCAGTGGTACGGTTTCCTTTTTCTTTAATGAATTGAAAAAGCCGGTTTCATCAAGTATTTTACGACTACTGTAGAGCGCACCTTTTTCACTTGTAGTGAGAATATTCTTAATTTTTACCACTGCCTCGGCAGCGTCGTTCGCCCACATAACCTTTCCACCATTACCTGTAAAATGTTTTTCAAAACGAATCAGATAACGATCCAACTCTTCCAGCACCTTAAATTTAGAGGCAGATGTTTTATTCTTTGCCATCTGCAAATCACGAAACTGAGCATAACCACTCTTCTCCCGTAACATAAGATGCCTGAGATTTGCATCACGCTTAAGCTGGGTATGTTCATCCTCTACCGCAGCTTTTATGGTATCATAATATTTTTTACTGGAAATTCCCGGCATTATAGCTATAGTGTTTTACCAATTTTTTCTACCCTTTGTAAATGTCTTCCACCTTCAAATTCCGTAGAGATAAATACTTTTACCATCTCCCAGGCTCTGTCAAAATCTATAAAACGGCCGGGCATTGATAATATGTTGGCATTGTTGTGCTGACGTGTCAATGCTGTTTGAGTAGCATCCCAACACAAGGCAGCACGCACATTTTTGTACTTGTTGGCTACCATTGCCACACCATTTCCACTTCCACACATGATTATACCCATCTTTGCTTTTCCATTGTTAATATCACTGGCTAAAGGATGGATAATATCCGGATAATCAACACTGTTCTGATCATAACAGCCGTAATCCTGATATTCATAACCTTCAGATGCAAGCTGCTTTATAATGTATTGCTTTAATAAAAAACCGCCATGGTCACTACCGATAAGAATTTTTTCTGACATATACAATAGATGTTAATTTCTTTTGAAACTACAAAAATACAATGAAAAAACCGTTTTCTTCCCAGTTCCTTTCATTTTAAGGAATTACAACCCTTTTCATTTAAAACCCAAAAAAGCAATGCTTTATTTCTCAATAAGTTAAAAATATCAACATAAAAAATGTGAATAGTGAAAAAATGTGTTATTAACATTTCAAAATAATCTCAGTTATAAACAAAATCCCTGTTTTGCCTCTCGTTTTGTGAATAACACCGCCCTTTTTCAGTAAATATTAATACGTTATTCACAACCAAACCCGACCAATCGACCCATCTTTTTTTTCACTTTTACGTTATCAACAATTGTTAATAACGGTTGTAAATTCTTAGCTTTAAATAATTTATTATTCTCCGGCTGTTTATATCATGTGAATAACCTTCAGGGTTACATTTTTCGTATTTATTTATTCACCGTATTAACATGACTAATAATAATATCTTTCTTCTTTTATAAAAAATTATATTATTAATAGTAGATATCGGAGTTCATTTTTTTGAAAGACAAATTTTCATGAGATAATAATTCCTTTATGGAATACATTTGTATATTTATAGGTCTGATATTTAACTACCGCATGAAAATACAAAGTTATATTATTGTTTTATTGATTGGATGTTTACCTCTGCTGAGTTTTTCACAGGAAAGCGATGTGAATCCAAACGGTTATAACCGATTCTATTTTGATAACGGGATTATATCCAGCGAAGGCACTTTACGTGATGGAAAGCCTGACGGATACTGGAAAACATATTTTGAAGACGGCACACTGAAATCTGAAGGTAACCGTGTAAACTATATGCTGGATTCTACCTGGGTATTCTACAATGATAAAGGCGATATTATATTGAAAATCAACTATAAGAAAGATAAAAAGAATGGATTGAGAGTAACCTACCGGGAAAAAGAGTACCTCGAAGAGAATTTTGTGAATGATGTAAAACAGGGATATACTACATTGTACTATTCAAACGGTCGTGTCAAAAATCGCACTTTCTTTAAAAATGGCCTGGAAAACGGCATTAGCAAAACTTTCAATCCGGAGGGACTGGTAGTTCGAATTGTGGAGTATAAGAGTGGCTTTGTGGTTAGCCGCGATGACATTAACGCCACAGATATGAAAGGTGACCGGCAGGGTCGCTGGGTTACCTTTTGGGATAACGATAATATCCATATTGATGGTACTTACCGTGACGGAAGAAAGCATGGGTATTTTAAAACCTATAATCGTAAGGGAGAGCTTGAATCGGTAGAGAAATTTGATAACGGTGAACTGATGGTTAATGCGCAGGAAGTTGCTGAGGTGAATATAAAAACCGATTATTATCCTGATGGAAAAGTAAAAGTTGTTGCGGGATATCGTAATGGCAAACCTGAAGGAATACGACGTGAATATGACCGGAACGGAAATGTTGTTGCTTCATCAGTATTTAAAAACGGAACACTCACCGGAGAGGGAATAATTGATGATCAGATGCAGAAAGACGGACCCTGGAAAGAGTATTTTGCTGATGGTTCTCTCGAAGCTGAAGGTAATTATGATAAAGGCAAAAGAACCGGTTCCTGGAAATTCTATTATAAAGATGGTTCATTACGGCAGACAGGTTTGTATAACAAACTTGGGAATTACGACGGAGAATGGAAATGGTATTACCCGGGAGGCGAATTATTACGCTCAGAATTTTTTATTAATGGCCGCGAAGACGGACTGATGCAGGAGTTTGATGAAAAGGGAAATGTGATTGTAAAAGGCGATTATGTGGATGGCCTTGAAGAGGGAGAATGGTATTACAGCTCCGGAGATGTGATCAGAAAAGGTGAATACAGAAGTGGAATGCGCTATGGTACCTGGAAAACCTTTCTCGCTGATGGTACACTGATTTTTAAAGGCGATTTTATTGATGATAACCCCAATGGCAGGCATTTACACTACTGGGATAACGGAAGAATTAAGGATGACGCAACCTGGCTCATGGGAAAACGTCATGGTGAATGGACAAAATATAATTATGAAGGTGAACCCATTATATCAATATCCTATAATAACGGAGTAGAATTAAAATATGATGGAATCCAAATTGAAGATTAAAACTATGAAAAAGAGTATTTTACTGTTTTTAGCCGCAGTAGCTGTTTTTACAGCCTGTAACAATGAAATTACTGATGAAATTAACAACCCGGCTGAGGTTAATGTTATTTATGAACTCATCAAAGGTGTGGAAGACAATGGATCTGTTACCCAGTACACCAGAGCAATGGTTTTTACGGACGAATATTCAATGTATGATGCGATTAAAGATGGTGGAATAACACTCAATGACGAGGAGCTGCCTTTTAATGAGCAAACAAAAACATATTTTACCGATCAGGAGATTATGCATGATTCACTCTATACTTTCCAAATGACTTTAAGTAATGGAAATAAATATACCTCTTCGGTGCGCACTCCTGCAAAAATGTTTGGAACAGTGATGACTAATCCGGCAGTATATTCTACAAGTGTGAATCTGAATATTGAATGGAGTGATACTATTCCTGATGCTATGGTGAATATCGAATTTTTTGGTAAACCATTTAATGAAGCCGAAACAATTTTAATTTTTGATACGGAAACTGAAGATGATGGAGCATATGTATTGAATAAAAACAGTTTACCAGGTCAATATCAGGATGTTAGTCTTGAAAACGCATATATTAGATTAAGCAGACTCGCAGAGGGAAATAAATCTGATGCATTCTCAAGTGAGGATATATACGTTTTATTTTCATATATTGCAGCAATTGAAACTGAATAGCAAATACCAAAAACCACTTTTATGCAAATAGAACTTAAAGATTTGATTCTGGTGCCTGTAGATTTTACAGAGACATCGGAAAACGCAATAATGCATGCAGCGAAACTGGCTGCTACAATGCAGTATTCAGTACATCTTTTCCATGTAATAAACCGTGAGAGCCAGCGTGAGTTACGTAAAAAAGATGAAGATCGCGGAGATCTGACAGAAAGATTAACGGCTTTGGGTGAAAAATATATTGCCCCTGAAAATGTTGCTTTTGAAGTATCTACCCATGAAGGAAGTATTTATAGTGAAATTGAAGAAGCATTGATTTCTGAAGGTGCCAAACTTATGGTTATGGGTACTCATGGTAAAAAAGGACTTCAGTTTATCTTTGGCAGTGATGCATTAAAAGTGGTTACTAAATCTCCGGTTCCGGTTATAGTAGTTCAGGATCGTGATTTTGATGAGGGATATAACAGAATTGTTTTCCCTGTAAACGACTTTACGGAAAACCGCCAACAGGTGCAGTGGGCAGTACATATTGCCAAAATATTTGATTCAGAGATACTTGTTTTTGTGCAAAAAGAAGCAGATTCAGGCATGGAAACCAAAATGTCAATTGTAACTCAACAAATTGCTGAATCTTTCGATGAAGAGAAAATAAAATATCGTATCTTTGAATCCGAAAAAGTATCCAACTATACCGAACAATTACTGGAATTTGCTGCTGAAGAACGTGCAGATTTAATAACAATAATGACGGATTCCGATGCTTATTCACCTGATTTTCCTATTGCAGGATGGGACGAGAAGTTGATGTTTAATCCTATGCAGATACCTATTTTGTGTATCAATCCGAAGGAATTAAATCAGGTTT
This sequence comes from Marinilabiliales bacterium, assembly GCA_002869405.1. GTDB lineage: Bacteria > Bacteroidota > Bacteroidia > Bacteroidales > BM520 > BM520. The sequence continues at coordinate 2,769 of PKSY01000065.1, read as the reverse complement.
ATTTTAGATATGTAGGGATATTGTAAAAGTGCAATATCGTCTATATATATGTATGATGTGTGGATTGTCGCCCTGCGTTCTGTAGGGCGACGTTTTTTTTTGAACAATTTGTCCATTTAATTTTGGGAAATTCACATGCATTTGAATTTAGGCTAGGGACTGAAAATGAAAGAACAAGGTTGTTAATTATTACACAAAGAAGCACTAAGGAAACACAAAGCTACTCAAAGAAAAAATAATTTATTTTTTTAATTCTTAGTGATACTTTGTGCCTTCTCTGAGGTTCTTCGTGTAATAGCTAAAAAAATAAAAGACCGCCCGTTAATGAGCAGCCTTTCCATATTTAAATTTTAAAAGTCCTTATTCCAGCACAATAGTTTTCTGTCCTATCTCCTGGTTTCCGGAGAAGATATTAACGATGTACTGACCTTTTTCAAATTCCGGATCATCAGGATACTGAACCCAGCTCATGCACACTTCCATGGCTTCATTGTTATATTCCACATCCTGTTTAACACTGTACTGCAGCATCTCTCCTCTGAATTCAAAAGCATATTCATCACCTTCGCCGCGCATCAGAATACGTGTGTCAGGACCTGCAATACGGAGGTAAATAGTATGAACCCCGGGTTCAATAACCAGGTTTTCACCTAAAGTAAAACATATATCCAGACGATGTGTACGACGTGCTTTGTCAGTCTCCTTCTCTCTGCTTCCGCGGATGTTGATAGCCTGAACATCAATACTGTACGCTTTTAATACTGCGGCATCAGTAACCTTTTTCGTGAGCTCTTCTTTGGTCTTCATGAGCTCGGTATTCTTACGACGCTCAGTCTGATATTTTTCGGTAATAACTTTGTTTTCTTCCTGTAACGCCTTGTTAACAGTATATAAGGAATCGAGCTGTACAACATAGGTTTTGGAAATCTCCTGAAGTGCTTCAAATTTGCGCTTCACTTTTACATACTCCCATTGTGTATTTAGCAAACGCTTTATCTCTTTGGCATTAGCCTGAATAACACTGTCTTTTGAAAGCAGTGAGTCTGCAATTGCGCCATAATCCTGCTTCACCTGTTCGTGCTCTACAAGTAATGAGTCCAGGTCAGCCTGCAAATCAATACGCTGCATCTCTTTTTCTTCTGCCAGTTTTTCCAAATCGCCTTTAGTGCGGTTGAAAAGCACAAGTACAATTACCAATGCTACGGCAAATACTGCTGTGAGAATGATAAAGAGTAGTGATCTGTTCTTTTTTGCTGATGTGTTTTCTTCGTTCATCTTTTTTGTCTTAAAATTATCCTGCGTGTGCAAAAGTACGAAATCTCTGATTTAGAACGGCAATACCTCATCTTTTCTTATCTGATTCCAATCAGGAATACGCATTTTTTCACCCTCTTTTTTCAGAATGTATTTAATGTACTCCTCAGGATATCCGGGAGAGGTAATATGAAAATTCTCATCCTTCTCATATCCGTCGTTGTGTTTCATCACAAGAAAATCACCCAGCTCCACATATTTCCTGTGAACTTTTTCACCTGTTTTGCAGGTTAAATCAGTAAGCAACTCGCTTCTGTGGTTTTCGGGAATATCTTTATAAATCTCACGAAGTATGGTTACCTTATCAACGATTTCCTGTTCGAGTTCGTTTTGTACCTTTTGAATATCGTCCTTCATAACCGAGTATTTTATATTGGCGAAGTTGGAAACAAAATTAAATGCCCACCATGCTGATTCTCGGCTGTATTTGTTAATGTCTCCGGTAACAAAAGGTTTTGGAAGTTCTGTAACACCCATAAAAAAAGGAACATAGCAAGTAAAATAGGTTTCATCCTCTCCGAACCATAGTGTTCCCATATCATCCGGGAATCCGGCATTTGCTTCAGCAAGAATAGAGAATGCTGAATTGTATATTGAGATCGGGCGCTCCCAGCTGTACGTGGCACTGTCTGTCTCCAGCACTAAGGGGCGCCATCGGTTTGGATTTCCAAAGTCGCCTGCCGCAACACCTTTTGTCATATCCCAGGGTGTCCCTTCATAATGATCACGAACCATAAGCATAACTTCGCGGAGTTCCAGTTTATGGTCGGGAGTGATGCAAAGCGGGTAACGCTCAGCACCTTTAACACCGCGATGGTAATCGGAAGAGAAGTACTGCGACGGGGCCGCTTTTGTGAAAAGACGCCATACACGTGTTTCGCAATATCTTAGTCTGTCGGGACGGGTAGGATTGTATGCTTCGTTAAAGCGGAATGGTTCTCCGGATTCAGGATTGTAATAGCCGTTTTCAACGGCATATGAGATTACATTTTCGGAGTAGAGGCAGTTTTCAGGATCATCAAGGGGAAACTCACCGATGCGTGCCATATTTGCGTGCGCTGAAATCATACCATCTGGAATACGGATTGCTACCCAGATGGCACCTTCACCTCCGTCGCCGGTACCTACCATCTCCAGAATCCACGCTTCATGTTTATCGATGATGGAGAAAGATTCTCCTTCCGCGCCATAACCGTACTGTTCGGCCAGTGACGTCATCACTTCAATTGCTTCCCGGGCTGTTTTTGCGCGCAGCAGCGCCAGTTCCATCAGGTGCCAATACTCCAGATATTTGCTGTGATTCCACAACTCTTCACGACCGGTGAATGTGGTTTCCCCCACCGCCACCTGATGTTCGTTCATCTGAAAACCTATGATTTTATAGGTATGAGGAATCTGATGAATCTTTCCGGAAACGCCGCTGCGAGATCTGAACGTCAGGGAATCTCCGGGTTT
>PKSY01000072.1 GCA_002869405.1 Marinilabiliales bacterium | reverse complement strand
GTGTCAGGGTTTTTACAGCGGTGCGTTTCCGCTCCCGTATATTGCGTGGGAATATCAGCATATAAAGTACCGCCCATGGCCACATTAATCATCTGTAACCCACGGCATATTCCCAACACGGGGATCTCCCGCTCAATGGCACTTCTCAATACACGATACTCCAGCGTATCTCTTCGGCGGTCAAAAGAACCACATAAGGCAGTATCTTCCTCTTTACCGTACCATGCCGGGTAAATATCCGGACCTCCGCAAATCAAAAGACCATCACAATCTTCAAAAAGCATTAAACTACTGTCGGTGGAAGTATGGTACAGATCTATCAGCTCAACGGTGCTGTCGGCAGCAAGAATAAATTTTCCGTAATTGCTGTAATGACCGTCGTCGGTGAGTTTAGTGATTCCGATTCTGATGGGTTCCGGCTTTTGATCCCGGTTACATGATGCCAGGATTATGAGCATCAAAAAAAGAGATAGAAGTGTTTTTTGCATGGCATGGTTATTAAAAAAACTCCGGCAATGGTCTGACCACGCCGGAGCTGCAATGATCTTAGCAAATGTACTACAAAGATCAGGGGATTTCAATATTTTTTTCAGGGCCTACTTGCTGTCGCCGAGAATCAGAGGAAGACCATCTTTACTATTACCAATCACAACAACTTTGGAATTGTTTGACTCTGAAAGTTTTACAGTGGCTTCAATGCCTTTTTCTCTCAGAATGTTGTTTGTCAGTGAAGCGTTGATGATATCATTTGCACGAGCTTTTCCTTCTGCCTCAATGCGCTGACGCTCTGCTTCTTTAGTTGCTTTCTGTAAACGGAATTCGTACTCTAAAGATTCCTGCTCCTGTTTGAGTTTACGTTCAATAGCGTCTTTAATTGCTGTTGGTAATGTTACGGAACGGATAAGCACCCTGTTAAGCTGCACATATTTGTCATCCAGGATTTTCTTTGTCTCTTCAAAAATCTCTTCCTGAATAGCATCTCTTTTTGTAGAGTAAATCTGTTCAGGAGTATACCTTCCAATAACGCTTCGTGCTGAGCTTCGCAATGAAGGAATTACTACTCTTCGGAGATAATCTGTACCGATGTTACTGTGAAGCATGGGCATATCGCTTTTATTGGGCTCATACCACGCGGATACATCACAGGCAATCTCAAGACCATTACTGGAGAGTACATTCATAGTCTCAGCAATCTCCTGCTGGCGGGTTTCATATACTATCATCTTGTTCCAGGGGGCTATCAAGTGAAATCCTTCACTGAATACTTTTTCCTGATCCACACCACCGGAGAAAGTACGGAATATCACTCCGCCGTGACCTGCTTGTATTGTGATGAACATTCTGCTGCCAAAGGCAATTAAAATAATTACCAGCACCGCTATTACCGCAATGCTGATTACACGTTTTTTGTTTACTTCTACATATTCTGCCATAGTGTCGTATTTATGTTTCGTATTAAATTACTTTCCGGACTTTGGATGAAGATAAAAGGCTAAAGTTACAAAAAGAAACCTGTTTACTCCCTTTTACAGGAATAAACAGGCCATATGCTAAATAGTTTCTTTGATTAGAACAGGAAACTCACGCCGCCCATAATATGTGTTCCGGCCTGAGGGAAGAAACCGTCCATACTAAACTCTTCCCCACCATAGTAATATCTGTAAATCCAGGCATTGGTTTCATATCTTTCATTCAGGATATTGTTGACGCTCAGGTTAAACCCAATCTCTCTGAAAAACCTGTTTCCTGTTAGTGTATAATCAATTCTGACATCATTCACGAAATAAGCATCCAGGACATATTGCTCATTTGAGGAATTATCAAGATATTGTTTACTTACATATTTGGAAATCAGATTTATATTCAGATTCTCAAAGAAATTGAGGGTGAAAGTGTTATTTCCTGTTACAGCCGGGGAAAACGAAATTTCAGTACTTTCAAAGTGCTGCTCAATCTGATAGGGCTCATTATCAGGATCATTCCAGTAATCCCAGTTATCAATATAGGTAGTGAAATCGAGAATTTTGTTTTGACTTAAAGTCAGATTCGCATTCCAGGAGAGGAAGTCGGTAATAATTGCACGTCCCATCAACTCAATTCCGGCACGGTAGCTTTTTGGTGCGTTCACCATTATCGGATCACCCACATTATTGATCTCACCGGTGAGCACCAGCTGATCTTTATAGTTCATGTAGTAGAAGTTTATTCCTGCTGTAGCTTTCATGCCCTGAAATTCATACCCTGCCTCCAGGTTTTGCAGATGCTCCGGGTTTGGAATTTGACCCTGGTCGGCATCAGTAAAGTTGTCTCTTGAAGGTTCACGGTTTGCAATGGCAAAGCTGGCATAGGTCTTATGATTATCATTAATACGATACATAATTCCTGCCTTGGGATTCAGGAAGTTATAGGTGTGCTCCTGAGAAATATCCACCAAATCGTCACGGAAGCCATCAATGGTGTATGTGATATTCCGGTATTGAATATCACCGTAAATGCTCAGTCCGTTCTCCAGCGAATAAATTGCCTTTGCAAAGGTACTGAGATCTGTTTTGAAGCCATTGGATTCATACCAGTTTTTGTCAGGATCAACCACATCAGCCACCTGTGCCCAGATCACTTTCCCGAAATGATCTCCATCGTAGATGTTATATGCCGCACCATAGCTGATATCCCATTTTGCGGGATTGTAATTCAGCGAGAAAGTGCCACCATAAAAGTCATTATCGAGCCATTTGCGCCGAATCAGGTTTGTCCTGTCGTTCAGCAAATCCATAAGGAATATTGTTCCGTCTTCATTTTGATATTTGCTGTATTTTTCATCATTCTTGTAGGATTCATAATACCCTGCGCCTTTTGTATAGTGCAGCGCAGCAGTAAGATTCAGCTCCCTGTTGAATTCATAACTGTAGTGAAGCTGGTAATGATCCTGCTTGTAATTGTCGGTTTGATTGT
>PKSY01000172.1 GCA_002869405.1 Marinilabiliales bacterium | reverse complement strand
ATAGGTAGCCGTAATAGGATGTGTTTCAATAATATTATTTCCGGTAACAAAAAGGCAATCGGTAGTTTCAAAATCCTCTATGGAATTACTTCCTGCTCCATCCCCGATAGCTTTCAGCATTGCGGTAACGGTAGAAGCGTGGCACAGTCGTGTGCAATAATCAATATTGTTGGTACCAAACACTGTGCGGAAGAATTTCTGAAACAGGTAGTTATCTTCATTGGTACATTTTGCGGAAGCATATCCGGCCAGTGCATCTCCGCCAAAATTATTCTTTATAGATGAAAATTTTTCAGCAATAAGACTCAATGCCTCGTTCCATGAAGCCTCCTCAAATTTTCCGTTTCGCTTTATTAAAGGCTTCGTCAATCTGCGTTTGTCGTACACAAACTCATACCCGAACCTGCCCTTTACACATAAGCGTCCGTCGTTGGGGCTTACACCTTCAACACCGGTAGCTCTTACAATTTGATCGTCCTTAACCCATAATTCGAGCTGGCAACCTACACCACAATAAGGACATGTAGTAGTTATTTTTTCAATACTGTTTCTGATATCTATTTTGTCTGCATGTGGTTTTTCAACGATAGCTTCGGTAGGACAAAGCTGTATACACTCACCGCAGCCGTCACATTCGGATCCTGCCCAATGGTCAAATCCCGCAATAATGTATGAGCCTAACCCACGGTCAGCGAAATTCAGGATATTCTTTCCCTGCACCTCATCACAAGCTTTAATGCAGCGAAAGCACTTGATACATTTTGAGGCATCATAGGTAAGAACAGGGCTGGAATCATCAACAGGATAATTCATCTGTTTCCATACAGACGGGTATTTCCTGTTTTTTTCGTCGTCAAGACCATACTTTACAGCCAGATCCCACAATTCATCTCTTTTGGTGTATTGTTGATTATCATTATGTTCAGACAACAGGTAGTCGAGGGTATGTTTTCTGTTTTTCTCCAGCTCTTCATCAAAGGCAATCACATTCATACCATCCTGAACCTGCACCGTACAAGACATTGTCATGCCTCTCATGCCTTCAATCTTGGTGACGCAAAGACGGCACGCACCTGTTGGAGACAGCTTTTTATGATAACATAAACCGGGAATATCAAAACCATTATCGCGGGCTACCTGCAGCAGATTGGAACCTGCATCAGCTTCAACTTTTTTACCATCAATAGTAAGGGTGATCTTTTTCTTCATAAGCTAAAAATAAGAAATTTACGGCTTACTCTGCTGCCGCGATATTAAAGAAACGCTTCGCACTTGCAATAGGTAAAATGGGAGATTGACCCAGCGGGCACAGTGATGTTGCAGCCATATATTTTGCTTCCTCTTCGAGTGCCTGAACTGCCTCCGGATCATATTCTTCATTAATCCTGTCCATAAGAATCAACAGCTGTTTACAACCTACGCGACAGGGCACACACTTACCGCATGACTCGTGCTTAAAAAACCTAAGCGCATTGTGCAGCACCTTTGTAACACTGTCATCTTCATCAAGGATCATAATTGCACCGGAGCCCAGTGTAAGGTTTTTCTCTTTTAGAGTATCATAACCCAAAGGAACATCAAGCATAGATTCATCCACAAAAGTTCCCGCTGCTCCTCCAAGCAATGCTGCTTTAAATTTTTTGCCATCTTTTATACCACCTCCGAAATCAAAAATCAGCTCCCGCAGTGTAACACCGGTTTCAACTTCCAAAAATCCCGGATTATTTACTTTTCCGGATATGGTAAAGATTTTCGTTCCCGGAGATTTTTCGGTACCAAGATGGTTATACCAGGCTGCTCCGTTTTGAATAATCGAAGGATAATGCGCCAGAGTTTCTACATTATTAACCAGTGTGGGCTTTCCGAATAGTCCTTTTTCTGCCGGGAAGGGAGGTTTTATACGAGGGTATCCTCTTTTCCCTTCCAGCGATTCGAGCAGGGTAAGCTCTTCACCGCAAAGGTAAGAACCGGCACCCAGACGAATTTCAATATCGCAGGAGAATTCAGAGCCAAAGATTTTATTTCCAAGAATATTTCTTTCCCTGGCCTGCTCAATGGCAGCTGATACGCGGTTTATCGATTCAGTATATTCCCCCCGGATATAAATATATCCCTTGCTGGCTCCGATAATATATGCTGCAATAAGCATCCCTTCCAGTAAAAGATGAGGATCATTTTCCATAATTATGCGATCCTTGAAAGTACCGGGCTCGCCTTCATCGGCATTACAAACCACATACTTTTCTGGGCATATATCACATGACAGGCGTGAAAAGCGGCTTTTTGTTCCGGCAGGAAATCCGGCTCCTCCTCTACCTCGCAGACCGGCATCTTCAATTTCTTTTGTAAGACTTTCCGGATCAATGGTTACAGCTTTCTCCAGGACTTTATAACCACCCGATTCAAGGTAGTCTTCAATAGATTCCGGGCGAATCTTTCCAAGATTCGCCAGCGCAATTCGGGTCTCCTTCATAGAATATTATTTCATCCGCAATTCAGAAATCAGCGTTTCCAATCGTGCGGTATTAATATTGGTATAGGTTTCGTTGTTAATCATTATTGCAGGAGCGCTGGCACAACGGCCGAGACATTCCGTGGTTTCCAGTGTAAAAAGCCCGTCAACTGTTGTACCTCCAACACTTACATTCAATTGCTCCGTTAACCATGAGAGCAATGAATCATCAACCAATTCACATACAGGACTTGCACACACGCGAAGAATATACTTCCCCCTTGGTTTTAAGCTAAGCATAGAATAATATGACACTACACCATAAATGGATCCCATCGTCATATTCAGGTAAGCTGCTACATTCTGCAATGCATCTTCAGGGATATAATTCTTTTCATTATTATTCTGAATCTCCTGAAGCATCATAAGAAGGTAACTCTTTTCCGGAGGATACTTGCTGATAATTTCCTTTACGCTCATTACGGTACTATTGGTTTAAATCTATAACAATACTTTTTGACTTTAAGTTCGAACACATTAAAATTTCATTGCATTTAAATCTCCCGGAGAATTTATATTCATAAAAACATGATTTGCCAGAGCAATATTATCAAATTTCCGGAATAGTGTCGGATAATGACTGAACAATAGTCTTATTCTTGGATTTTTATGTTGTAACAATATTCTTTCCACTTCATGAAAAGCTGCTTTTGGGTAAACTGCATGCAAGGGTTCCTGCCCCCTCCCGGAAACAGGTATCTGTATTCTGTCCGGCTTTCTCCAATAAGCGTCAATCTGCTGACTTATAATATCTTTATCAAGGTTTGGCATGTCACAGGCAAAGATAAAAGCAGCTTCACCATTAATATGTTTCAGGCCGGAATGGATTCCTGAAAGCGGACCTTTTCCGGCAATGATATCAGTATAGATCTTAACATCCGTAACAAAATCATAGGATCCCGGTTCATTCGTTATCAGCAGTATTTCCGGGAACAATTCACGAAGAACCTTCATATTTCGTTCAAAAATGGTCAGCCCGTCTACCTGAATAAAAGCTTTGTTCCGACCTCCGTATCTGGTAGCTTTCCCCCCGGCAAGTATAACTGCCGATATTCTTTTCTCTTGATTGACCATTGCAAAATTTTAAACATAACACTCCGGTAATTTTATTTGTTTACTGAAACTGCTTTTTATAATCAATCTAAAAAAACTATATCCATCATTTTGAGGACTTTACCAACACACATTAAAATATATTATGCTCATTTTAAGCATCATAAAACTTTTTGTTCAGTTTTACGTTATATTCAAGTAACAGATATAAATTAATTATGACTCAATATAGTATTCGGAATTTAGAATCCTTATCAGGAATAAAAGCGCAGAACATAAGGGTATGGGAACGCAGGTATAATTTATTCGAACCTCAACGTACGGAAACCAACCTGCGATTATACAGCGACGCAGATTTGGTAAAACTCCTCAACATAGCAGTTCTGATAAAACACGGCAATAAAATCAGCAAGCTTGCAGTAAAAGATGATGAGGAGTTGAAGAAAATGGTGCTCTCTTTATCATACAAACCATTTCTAAAAAACTCGGAAATCGACCAACTGCTTACAGCTGTTATGGATTTGGATGAATACACCTTTTTAAACTTGTATTTTAAAAACAAAAATACACTTGGTTTTGAAGAGTGTGTTAAAGATATAATTTTCCCGTTACTTATGAGATTGGGAATGTTATGGCGAACAGGAGATATCATTCCTTCCCAGGAACATTTTGCCAGTAACCTTATTCGAAGCCTGTTTCTTAAAGAGATAGCTTCGCTGGAAGACCCTGAATCAGAAGCCGATTCAGCATTACTGTTCCTTCCTGAAGAAGAAGAGCATGAGCTTAGTTTGCTTTTTTATCATTACATGGCAAAAAAAGAGGGCATGAGATGCATTTACCTTGGCACTAATGTCCCATATCATGATCTCGAATCAATTGCCGAATCAAAACACCCCAAAATGGTCATGACTGCGTTTATCAGTTCTCTGGCAGGACGGGATTTAAAATCATATCTCATGAAGCTGGCCGAAACATTTCATGATTCCCTGATAATGATTACCGGATCGCAACTAAAGAAAATAAACTTTCAGCTTCCGGAAAACATGGTTGTGATATCTTCACCGGAAAGTTTTCACAAACATTTTATTGCTAAAAACGTTCACTAATCACAAACAAAATAATTCCAGTAATATGAAAACAATATCAACAATAATAATCCTTATGATGAGCTTTAGCTTATATTCACAAAATAGTTTTCACGATTTTACAGTGAAAGATATTGATGGAAATGACTATAACCTTAGTCAATTAATGGGCAAAAAAGTTATGGTTGTCAACACTGCCTCAAAATGCGGCCTGACACCTCAGTATGAAGATCTGGAAAAGATATACAAAGAGTATAAAGATCAGAACTTTATAATCATTGGTTTTCCTGCAAACAACTTCATGAATCAGGAGCCGGGGTCCAATGAAGATATTGCAACATTCTGCAGTACTGAATATGGTGTTACATTTCCGATGATGGAAAAGATCAGTGTTAAGGGCGACGACATGCATCCATTGTATAAATGGCTGACCAGCAAGGAGCTTAATGGAGTTAAAAACTCCAAAGTAAAGTGGAATTTCCAGAAATACCTTATAAATGAGGACGGGACTCTGGCGAAGGTTATCCCGCCGCAAAAAAAGCCCGACAGCGACGAAATAATTGCATGGATTACAGAATAAATAACAGGCCTCAGATGAGGCCATTTTTTTTAGGGATTATCGCAGGTATTTTTTTTCTTTGTAAAGAAGAAGCCGGACATGAATAAGCGCATATTACATCTCGCCATTCCCAATATCATCAGTAACCTGAGTGTACCATTGTTGGGACTTGCAGACCTTGCACTCATGGGTCACATGGGTTCATTACAGGATCTTGGGGCAATAGCGCTGGGCGGGATGATATTTAACTTTATCTACTGGCTTTTTGGATTTTTGCGGATGGGAACCACGGGATTTACAGCTCAGTCGCTGGGAAAACGTGACCTGCCCCAGGTTGTAATGCACCTTTCAAAAGCGCTTCTGGCAGCAATTGGCTCTGCGCTATTATTATTGCTTTTTCAATCCCTTATTTCAAAACTTAGTTTTTTTATTGTAGATGGAAGCGAGCAGGTTGAAGAACTGACTTCTGTATATTTCAACATCCGCATCTGGGCAGCACCGGCAACAATTTCCCTTTATGCTATAACAGGTTGGTTTATCGGCATGCAAAACACACGTTTCCCGATGATTATTACCATTGCGCTAAACCTTCTGAACATTGGTTTTAATGTGCTTTTTGTTTTTGTTTTTGGAATGCGTTCAGATGGTGTTGCCCTGGGTACCGTACTCGCGCAATACTGCGGCTTATTTTTATCTCTCTTTTTTCTTTTCAGATATTACGGCAAACTCAGAAAATACTTCACTTTTAAAGGAATTCTTGATCTGAAAGAGTTTTTTAAAGTGAACAGCAACCTGTTCATACGTACATTGCTGCTTATTCTTGCACTTTCTTTCTTCACGGTAGCTTCTGCAGAACAAAACGATACAATACTGGCTGTCAATACATTGCTTCTTCAGTTTTTTACCATTTTCTCATATTTCCTTGATGGATTTGCATACAGCGCAGAAGCACTCACAGGGAAATTCCTGGGTGCCAACAGTATTTCACGTCTGCGAAGAATGATAAAAATAACTTTTCTTTGGGCGGGTGCTCTAAGTATTGTTTTTTCACTCCTGTACCTTGGTGGTAATAATATGTTACTTTCAGCACTGACAAACAAACATGATGTTATCGCTGCTGCATCACCATTCCTGCCATGGGTTATTATCATTCCTCTGGTTACATTTCCGGCGTTCATCTGGGATGGTGTGTATATTGGTGCTACCGCCTCAAAACAGATGCGTAATGTTATGATTGTTGCTACCGTGGTATTCTTTTTCCCTGTGTACTACTTTTCACGAGGAAGCCTTGGCAACCACGGTTTATGGCTTGCATTTATTGTCATGATGCTTTCAAGAAGTTTTTTAATGACTCTGATGGCAAAAAAGGTCATTCCTGACTAGCCGGCAGGTCAACAATTCGGGTGTGTTGTTGTTAATATGCAAAACAGACCTACAATGAACACATATACTTCACTACAATTATCCAAAGAAGATATTCTCGAGGATTATTATACTGCGCTTTTAAGTCGTGAAATCAGTTATATCGGCCGCAAGGAAGTGCTAACAGGAAAAGCCAAATTCGGTATCCTTGGAGACGGGAAGGAGATTCCGCAACTCGCTATGGCAAGGGTTTTTAAAGACGGAGACTGGCGATCAGGCTATTACAGGGATCAGACGTTTATGCTTGCAGCAGGTTTGGTAACTCCTGAGGAACTTTTTTCCCAACTCTACGGTGACACTGAAACTGCTCATAACACTGCATCCTCAGGAAGAATGATGAACAACCATTTTGCCACCTTCAGCCTGAATGAAAACGGTGATTGGAATGATCTCACAAAACAGAAAAACACTTCAGCAGATATATCCCCTACTGCCGGACAAATGCCGCGACTTCTCGGTCTTGCCCTGGCATCAAAATTCTACAGAAACAGCCACGATAAAAAAGAATTCGCAAAGTTCTCTGTAAAAGGCAATGAGGTTGCCTTTGGGACAATTGGAGATGCCTCAACATCAGAAGGACACTTCTGGGAAGTAATGAATGCCGCGGCAGTATTACAGGTGCCTGTGGCTATGTCGGTATGGGATGACGGTTATGGAATCTCGGTTCCCAAAAAATATCAAACTGCAAAATCCAGTATCTCGGAAGCGCTCTCCGGAATGAAAAAAACAAAAACTCATGACGGGATTGAGATATTTGAGGTTAAAGGCTGGGATTATAATGCATCAATAAATGCATATAATCAGGGGATTAATAAATGCAGAAAAGAGCAGACGCCAATACTATTCCATTTTACAGATTTAACTCAGCCACAGGGTCACAGTACCTCAGGATCTCACGAAAGATACAAAGATGAAGAACGCCTGAAATGGGAGAAGGAAAATGATGGAATTCTTAAAATGAGAGAGTGGATTCTTGAAGAGAGGATTGCTGTTGAAAGAGAATTGGATGACCTTCAGAAAAAAGCGGCTGAAAAAGCAAAAGAAGCAAGGCTTACAGCATGGAAAAGATATATTGCTCCCTTAAAGGCCAAAAGAGATGAGTTGGTTGGAATCTTAACGCAGAGGACCTGTTCATGCTCAAGTACTCCTGACCTTGAGGTTGCCATTCAGGAGCTCAAAAGAGTTGCAAATCCTAATCGCAAGGACAGTATTGCCGCAGCGCGCAAAGTTCTGCGAAACATTTGCTCAGAGTGCCCCGCTTTACAAAGCACATTAAAAAAGGATGTAAGAGAGTGGATAGAAAAAGAGCATCTGGAAGGAAAGGAAGCGTACAGCTCATATCTATATAGTAATTCAGCCCGGGCAATTCATAATATTGATTCTGTGGCACCTGAATACGCAGAAGATTCACCACTGGTACCGGGAAGGGAGATTCTCAGGGATAATTTTGACGCGCTAATGGAGAGATACAGCGAAATGATTGCATTTGGTGAAGATGTTGGTCAGATTGGAGGAGTCAATCAGACCTGGGAAGGCTTACAGAAAAAATACGGTATTGACAGGGTTTACGATACGGGAATCCGGGAAGCGTCGATAATCGGGCAGGCTATTGGAATGGCTATGAGAGGCTTGCGTCCGGTAGCAGAAATTCAGTATTTTGACTACCTGCTTTACGGATTACAGGTTATCTCAGATGACCTCGCCACGCTTCAGTACAGAACCAAAGGCAAACAAAAAGCGCCGGTTATTATCAGCACAAGAGGCCATCGGCTGGAAGGAATCTGGCATGCCGGGTCTCCTCTTTCCATGGTAATAAACTCTATCCGCGGAGTTCATGTACTCGTCCCAAGGAATATGACCATTGCCGCCGGATTTTATAATACGCTCATGGCTTCTGATGAACCGGCATTGATTATCGAACCTTTAAACGGTTACAGATTACGGGAAAAACTGCCCTCAAATCTGGGCGAATACAAAATTATCCCCGGGCATGCAGAAGTTCTTCAAAAAGGCACCGACGTTACACTGGTTACCTATGGCTCCTGCGTTAGAATTGCCGAAGATGCTATCAAGCAGCTGAAACCATACAACATTTCCGTCGAACTTATTGATGTTCAATCATTGCTGCCTTTTGACCTGGATAATACTATTGTAAACTCATTAAAAAAGACTAACAAAGTAGTATTCTTTGATGAAGATGTTCCCGGTGGTGCAACAGCCTTTATGATGCAGCAGGCTCTGGAAAAGCAAGGCGGATATTATTACCTGGATGAAAAACCGGTTACAGTAACTGCTGACAATCACAGAGCTGCCTATGGTACAGATGGAGACTATTTCTCCAACCCAAATGCAGAAGATGTTTTTGAGGCAATTTACAAAATGATGCACGAAAATTCTCCTTCTAAATTTGATAATATTCTGTAGATTTTCATTTGTAAGAAACAGAATTTCGGCTAATAACAACAGATAGCATTGGTCAAACCAGAGATTTTTGGTATTCACATCTTTTTATCCAAAAAGTTATCTTATATTTATGCCTTCAGGATAAATGGGTACCATAACACGAACAACCAATGTTTTCAGAATCATCTGACTTTTCGAATTACAAGAGTCCAATGCAGCAGATGTATAAAAGGCTGATTGCCGTTGCCGGGGCACAATCTGATATTTTTCAGGAGCTTATAGGCGAGTTGAATATTGGCATTTATTGTTTTAACAAAGAAGGAAAATTTGTTTATGCCAATGAAAAAATACAACAGATAAGCGGATATAGCGAACAGGATTTACTCCAAAGACATTTTTTTGACATTATTCATCCCGAAGACCAGCAGATTGTTAAGGAAAGGGGTATGAAAAGGGTAAATACAGGAGAAGGAATTATATCTTATACTCTTCGCCTCATTGCCAAGGATGGTTCCGTAAGATATACAAGGATTTCAGCCGACAGAATAATTCTTGATGGAGAAACATACGTCCTGGGGTTTTCTTTCGACGCAACAAAACAGGCTCTTATTGAGCAGGAGCTGGAAACAAGCAAAAAGAAACTCACTCAGGAAACCACATTTCTTGACGAACTAATAAATGCCAGTCCTGAAGCCATTGTTATTACCGATGCATATCATATTATTAAACGCATAAATCCTGCTTTTACTGAGCTTTACGGATATTCAACCCAAGAGGCGGTTGGAAAAAACATCAATACACTTATTGCAAAAAACGAGGAACTCACTGAAGCAGAAAACATCTCGGAGCAAATTGTAAATGGTAAAAGGCAAAGTAAAGATTCTATCAGATATCATAAAAACGGCAATAAAATACACGTAAGCATTTTAGGTGCTCCGGTTTATATCAAAAAAGAGCTTGTTGCGGTATATGGTATTTACAGAGATATTTCCTCGCGATATAAATATCAGGAAGATATATTAAAGAGTCAGCAGGAGATGGCGATGCTGATGAAAAACATGCCAGGTATTATCTATAAATGCAGCTATGATGAAAGCTGGACCATGCGGTATCTTAGTTCCGGGTGTGAATATCTTACCGGATATAAACCTGAAGAACTCATCGATAACAGGGTAGCTGCATTTGTAGATTTAATACTGGAAGCAGACAGAGAGCCCTTAAAAAACCTGATTGACAACACTATTAATCAAAACATGCCCTGGGAAGCTATTTACCGTATCCATACGCGTCACAGGGGTATTATCTGGGTTCGAGAGGTAGGGCATTCAGTAAAAAATGATAGCGGTGAGATTGAATATCTGGAAGGTTTTATCAGTGACTACACAGAGCAGCATAAAGCCTATGCTTATAAAAATGTACTTTTTGAAATCTCAGATCTAACCATACAGGCAACCTCACCTGCCGAACTTTATCATGGCATTCATCGGAGACTGGATAAAGTTATGGATACCCGAAACTTTTTTATTGCCCTTTACGATGGCGAAAAGGATAGTATCAGGTTAGTATACCTCGCAGATGAAAAAGACAGTTTTGGTGAATATCCTGCCGGAAAAACATTAACAGGATATCTTATTAAACAAGGAAAATCATTGTTGACTGACGAAGAGCAAATCCTGAAACTACAGGACATTGGCGAGGTTGACATGGTGGGTTCTCCCTGTGAATCCTGGCTCGGTGTGCCGCTCCAAATAGATCATGAGATTATCGGGGCAATCGTAGTACAATCTTATGAAAAAGGATTCCGGTTTACTCTTGAAGACCAACAATTACTGGAATTCGTCTCTGAACATGTGGCTATTGCAATACAACGCATTAACTATGAGGAAGATTTAAAAAGAGCAAAAGAGCAGGCAGAAGAATCAGATACACTTAAAAGTTCGTTTCTGGCAAATATGTCGCATGAAATTCGCTCTCCCATGAATGCCATTCTCGGATTTGCCGAATTACTTAAAGAATCAGATTTAGAACCTGAACTTGCTGAAGAATATCTTAATATCGTAATTAAAAGAAGTAAGGACTTAATGGTTCTCATTGATGAGATTATAGATCTTTCAAAAATTGATGCCGGGATTTTTAAACTTAATAACAGTGACATTCTTGTTAATGATTTATTAAAAGAGCTTCATGCGTTTTATCAGCTGGAGAAGAAAAAACGCGAAAGAGAACAGCTGGATATCCGGTTAAATTTGCCTCAGGAGTACAACAATACGGTAATGCACATTGATGTACCAAGGTTAAACCAGGTATTTAACAACCTTGTTATCAATGCAATGAAATTCACAAAGGAAGGATATATTGAGATTGGATATACAATTAAGAAAAATGTAATCTCATTTTATGTGCATGATACCGGCATAGGAATTCCCAAAGATAAGCAGTCAATTATCTTTGAACGGTTCCGGCAGGCAGACGAAAGTCATACACGGGAATATCAGGGTACAGGCCTTGGTCTGTCAATCACAAAAGCGATTCTCGAAAAAATGGGAGGCCGGATATGGGTTGAATCCATGCCTCAGAAAGGTTCTACATTTCACTTTTCGCTTCCGTTGGAGGAAACCCTGTTTTTCCCCAACAAACCGGAAAACAACATTCAGGAACAATTCACCACAAAATCAGAAGGCATTCCGCACTCAGATATTCTGATCCTGGTTGCGGAAGATGATATTACAAACTACAGATTTTTAGAAACACTATTAAAAATCAAAAAGCTAAGGTGTTTACATGCTACAGATGGCGAGAGAGTTTTGGAAATCATTAAAAATAAGCCGGTAACATTGATTCTTATGGATATACGCATGCCTAACATGGATGGCTTGGAGGCCACCAGAGAATTAAGAAAACAAGGATATGATATTCCTATAATAGCACAGACTGCCAATGCAATGAGTGATGACCGCCAACTGGCTCTTGATGCAGGGTGCACGGATTACCTTGCCAAGCCCATACGTAAAGAGCAATTATTCAAACTGTTAGAAAAATATTTGTAAAAATCCTGTAAAATTTATGCCTTATACTTTGGAGGTTTGCGAAGAAAAGCTAATTTTGTGCCCTCAAATTTGTCCGATGGTGTAATTGGCAACACGTCTGATTCTGGATCAGAAGAGTCCAGGTTCGAGCCCTGGTCGGACAACAAAAAAAGCCTGCATAATCAGCAGGCTTTTTTTTGTACGTCAACCAATCCTAATCCTGAATACACCTCACAGAATATCCTGAAGATTTGTAATAATTATTGAATTGTACCTTATCAATATAACAATCTAACCCTCTGTCATATGAAAACTGGGAACTTCTCTCAGTTGCTGTCCACCAAATACTTTTTATTCCTGAATCACTAATTTCACCAGACTCATGACTTCTGAACCCTGAAGGCAAAGCAGAAAATCCGCTGCAATTAGTGCCACTACCATTATAATCCCATTTATTTGCTGCTTTTAATTTTTCTCCGGCATCCATGCCTCTCCATCCCAACCTTTTCCATTCCTGGTCATCTTCAGCAAAAACAGCATCCACTGTTCCTTCCAGAATACGCCATTCCTCATTGGTAGGCAGATGCCAACCGAATGGACATATGCCCTGGCCTTCATTAAAATCCCGTTCCCAATTATCACCTATTGCTGCTGCATATGTGTAGAGCCCTCCGGGGTGAAACCCATCATCATTTAAAGGTAAACACATTGCATCATCTGTATTATTGTCTGCCAAAGATGCCCATTGGTCATCAAGGAAAACCTGAGGAATCTCATCACCATTGGGGTAATGCGTAACTTTCAGATTCTCCTTCATCCAGCATTGGTTTCCAATTAAAACAGTACTGTAAACATTTCCATCGATATCTGTGATTGTTGGAATTCCCGGGCAAGGGCCTCCCATTGTGGTTTGTTGATTTACTAAAGATATCTCAATTGATTTTGTTGTTTTGGCATAGTTGTTATCTGTAGCTATACATAAAATCGTATATAATCCCGGCTCTTCATTATTGGTTTTCCATGAATAAATCGCCTTTTCATTTACTGTACTAACCACATGCAAATCATTAATATATATATCCAGTTCATTTATCTCCCCGTCAGGATCGTTAAATTCAAAATATAATGTAACATCAGAACCAATCAGAAAACCTGTACCAGTCTCAGGACTCATAAAAACGCACACAGGAAGCATATTCTCTTTTGTACATGAAAAGAATAAGAATCCAATTACAAGAAATACAACAAGAGTGTAAACCTTTGCTTTCATGACATCTAATTGGGTTTGTAAATACTTACGCCAAAAGGCGATTTTTTCACTGCAGTGACGAAGCAGGCAAAAATTAATCCAAAACACTTATCCATATTTTATTAAAAACACATAACTATTTGTATTTCTATAACTTACGTAGGTAAATATTGAAATATTAATATCTGATACGTTATTTAACTTCAAAATATCGTGTGAAATCATGAAAAAAATCGAAAATCTGTGCGAAAATGCAGTATTGTATGATTTTTATATCTTTGTTCGTGTATTAACGAACAACCAAATAAAATGAATAAAGATATTAGTGATACACATATTCGTCTGGCAAGATATGCCAAGGCTATGAGTCATCCAATACGAGTGTATGTACTGGATGTTTTATCCAGCCAAAAGTGCTGCTACAGCGGGGATCTGAGTGAATATCTGCCAATTGCGAAATCAACCCTCTCGCAACATCTTAAAGAGCTGAAGGAATCGGGTCTTATTCAGGGAGAAATAGAGGCACCAAAAATAAGATACTGCCTCAACAAGGAGAACTGGAATGAGGCTCAGGAGTTATTTCATCAATTCCTCAAAAGATAATATTTTATTAATATTAATTCGCATTTTTACGAAACACGAACAACATTAACAATCTTTTTATGAAAATATTAATCCTTTGTACGGGAAACAGCTGCCGCAGTCAGATGGCTCAAGGTTTCCTACAGTCTTTTGATAGTCGGTTAAAGGTTTTCAGTGCAGGCACAGAAGCTTCGGGGAAGGTTAATCCCAATGCTATCCGCGTTATGAAAGATGCCGGTGTAGATATAAGTCATCATACTTCTGACTCTGTCGGGATTTACCTGGGCATGGAATGGGATTATGTGATTACCGTTTGTGGCGGTGCAAATGAAAACTGCCCTGTTTTCTCAGGAAACGTCAAACACAGAATACACATGGGATATGATGACCCTTCGGATGCAACCGGCTCTGAGGAATTCATCAACAGTGAATATATCCGTGTTCGCGATGAAATCAGGCTGGGTTTCAGAAAACTATATGAAGAAGAACTTAAAACACAATTATAGATATGGAAAACGACAAACGACAAATCGGATTTTTTGAGAAATATCTTACGCTCTGGGTTGCTATTTGTATTGCAACAGGAATTGCAACAGGATATTTTGCAGGTGACAGCATCAGTTTTCTCAGCGGTATGGAGTTATACAACGTTAACATTCCGGTAGCGGTTTTAATCTGGCTTATGATATACCCAATGATGCTGCAAATTGATTTCTCCAGCATTAAAAATGTGGGGAAACGCCCTAAAGGTCTGGTGCTTACTTTAATAGTAAACTGGCTCATTAAGCCCTTTACAATGGCTTTTTTTGCATGGATATTTTTCACAAAAATTTATGCAGCGTTCATCACTCCTGAGATGGCCGGAGAATACATTGCCGGAGCCATTCTGCTTGGCGCAGCACCTTGTACAGCAATGGTATTTGTATGGAGTTACCTTACCAGAGGTGATGCCAATTACACACTTGTGCAGGTAGCAGTTAACGACCTGATAATCCTTGTGGCATTTGTTCCGATTGTAGGGTTACTTTTAGGCATCACAGACATCAGAATACCCTATGAGACTCTTGTGGCCAGTGTTATTGTATTTGTTGTAATTCCTCTGCTTGCAGGATTTATCACGCGTTCATCCCTTATAAGAAAAAAAGGAGCAGATTGGTTTGAAAACAAATTCTTACCACGATTCAAACCAGTATCAATTATAGCGCTTCTTTTTACACTGGTTTTGTTATTTGCTTTTCAGGGAAGTACAATTCTTGAAAAGCCTCTGATTATATTACTTGTGGCAGTGCCATTGATTCTTCAGACCTATTTTATTTTCTTTATAGCCTGGTTTGGAGGAAAAGCCCTTCGGCTGCCACATAAGATTGCAGCACCTGCTTCGTTAATAGGTGCCAGCAATTTCTTTGAGCTTGCTGTAGCTGTTGCCATTGCATTATTTGGGTTGGAATCACCTGCAGCAATGGTCACCGTTGTGGGCGTTCTTGTTGAAGTACCGGTAATGTTGTCGCTGGTGGGAATGGTAAACCGTTGGCAGAAAATAAAATCCTAAATAAAAAAGAAGAGCTCTTCAGATTTGAGAGCTCTTCTTTCATAACTATCTGATAAAGTTTGTATAAACCTTTCGTGGCATTTCAGGAGCCACAACAAACTCTTTACCTTTCTCCATCAGTTGTAACAGATATGCCATATTTCGTCCAAGAACCTGCATTATCTGAACTCCCTCTTCATCATGTACCACCTCACCCGGTTTTGTACCATGAATAACATTCCAGTAATTGGACGCAGGGATCATCATCTCAGCGTATAATAAATAATTATTCAGTTCATTAAAAGTCGGTAAGCCACCTGAACGGCGCACGGCAACGACAGATGCGCCAACTTTGTGACGAAACATGGATTTATTTGCTCCGGCAACATAGAAAGCCCTGTCGAGGAAAGCTTTCATATTTGCGCCAAGCGAGGAATAATGAACAGGCGAGCCAAAGAGAAAACCATCGGCATCCTTCATATGCTGTATCCAGTCATTTACATCATCTGTTAAAATGACACATTTTTCATCACGGTTTTTAACGCACTTGTTACAGCCCATGCATCCGCGAACATTCTTATTTCCAACAGAAATTATCTGAGTTTCTATTCCACTCTTTTCCAGCTCATCACACACCATTTTTAGTGCATGATAAGTGTTTCCCTCTTTATGAGGGCTTCCATTAAATGCAATTACTTTCATGTTGCAAAAATAGAAAAATCCTTTCCCCCTTAACGCTTTATCATTTTTCCTGAGCTAATGCCATTTTCACTCTTAACAGATAGTGAATAGATGCCCGGTGAAAATTTCGACACATCAATATCAATCTTTTGCTTGCCCGGATTAAGCAGAATACCCGATTTGGAATACATCAGCCTGCCGTCAACACTATAGACTTCTATTGAAATTTCCTGCATCTTTTCAGCAACACAAACCACAGCCGTATTCTCAGAAGCAGGGTTTGGAACAATGCGGAAAGCCATGGTTTCATTACCATAATTATCCAGTCCCAGGACCATTTCAGCATAGTTCTTTTCAGGTTCAGTATTGCCAAGAAAATCGACTGCCTGAGCAAAGAAACGATAGTTATGTTCCGGATTGGCACGTATTGTATCCGAACTCTTCAATGTATGGTTTCTCCAAAGCTCCCACGGACCATTATTTTCAGATATATAAATATTATAATACTCCACTCCTGCCCCATAATCATTCGCTTGCCAGAAAACTTCATGTAGTTCATCATTATAGAGCTGAATATCATAAACTTCACTTACAGGTGCTTCAAAATCCAACGTGTTACTAAAGGTATTTGTAATGATAGGGTTATTAAAGTCAAAAACAATTGTAGCCTGTGCTTCAACCTGCTCACCATTTGTGATATCATTTTTCAGGAGCACATTGTATGACACAAAGCCCTCGCCTTCCGGTTTTTCAACATTTGGAGGCAGGAATCCACCATCAGGATCCTCAGTAATATCCATTGTGACAGGATCAAGGCTCATAAAGTGCCAGTAAGCAGCACCATTGTCCGGGTTATAAGTCCCGGAAACACGAACAACACAATTTATTCCCGGCCGCATATCCACATCCATGGCAAAGTCATATCCTTCGGCATCCACATCATGTGTTGTGCCTGATATCCATAATTTATCGAAAACAAATGTTTGCGGGTCATACTTACTGATATCAAGAGTATCATAAATAAAAACCTCCACAGCATTAGCGCCTGCAGTACTTTGATTTTCAAAGAACACAGTGTAATTCATCAGCCTGTCAGCGATAAAATGATCATCAGTATAGCCTTCAGGCCCCTGTATTTCATTAGGATCCAGAGATGTAACAGCAGCAACTCTTCGCTGCTTTTTATCTTTGACTTTGTATTTCTGGCAATCCTGGTCAGCATTATATTGATTCACAATATCTATAGTAATATCTATCAGCACTTTTGAAACCTTCATTGCCTTCACCCAGGGGATATTTTGACCTAAATCTTTGAGGCAGGTCCATATCACACTACTTACGCTCCAGGTCAGGGAGCCCACTGTTAGCATTCCTTCAGAGTATGCCAGCGTCACCTCTGATAAAGATTTCACGCTGTTATACACACAATCTGCTCCCGGCAATAATCCGGTTAATTGCTCAACAAGCTTATCACGAATCATCGTAGCAATAGCCCATGCGACACATTCGTTGTAAGACATTGTTTCAGAGAAGTCTTCCGGTTCAAACCACGGAGTAGTTGTGAAAGCTACGATTTCGAAATTCTCCACGGCTTTAACCTTCATTTCTATCGAGAATGTATAGTCAGCCGGGATTTTCTGCAGCGGGATACCATAAATTCGTCCATTAAACGGTTCATTTCCGAGGGTATCCAGTTCCCAGTACGGAGGGCACTCTGCGAGGTATTCAGCAGCCTCAGGGTCATCATAAACATCCAGATCAAAAACCAGATTCTTAAACTCCACACTATCAGGAACACAGAGCCATAAGATTTGGTAGAAGGCATCTGTATTACCTCTGTTTCCGATATCTACAGTGTATGTTGACCAGCGGTTAATAAGTGCTCTGCTTCGTCCGTTTACTTCCACAAACACATCCGGTTCAATAGCTTCTTCAACAGTATAGGCCTGTAAAAGCACCATCTCCGGCTCTCCCGGATTCTGAACCACAACATCATATTCCCCCAAAGCAACTCCGTCGATATCAAATACTGCCTGCACCTGACCGGTTTTGGGAAAGATAATCTGGCTGCCAAAAATCTCAGTACTGCCACTTCTGAGTATTGGCTGGCTCTGAGCGTTCAATCCTCCGGCATAAACGGTAATTGTTACAGGACCACTGTTACCGCCGTGGGTTCCCTCAACCTTCTGAATACCTCTAAATTCTACAAAATCTGAATATTCATTGTCACCGTTAGGGCTGGAAGCAGTGAGTGTAACTTCGTATGCGCCGGGACCGGGAAATTCATGCGAAGGATTTACCTGATTTGAGCTTTCACCATCGCCAAAGTCCCAGCTGTATTCTGTGGCATACTTACTCTGATTGGTAAAAAGTACATTCATAAAGTGTTGTTCAGAAGAAAACTCAGCCACAGGTGCCGGCTGAAATTCCACTTCCACATTGTATGAGCCAAAATGATTACCATAAGGATAAACATGAACGTAATAAGTAGTTCCACCCGACAAGTCCCATCCATAAATAGTACTACTGGGCTGATTATAGACTTCATCAGAGGCAATAACTGTTGTGCCATCCTGATCAATAATCTGAATATAATAGTCGTTGCAATCGGGTGAAGCAGTAGTAACTTT
>PKSY01000301.1 GCA_002869405.1 Marinilabiliales bacterium | reverse complement strand
GGAAGTTGAGTATGTGGATAAGATTAATGGTCTCTCCTATGAGGAGATTGCAGAGCGGGGAGGGGGAATTCTTAATTCTGCCAAAGCAATACAGGAAGCATCAGAAGATAAACTCTTTGAAGATGCCATGCAGCGCCTTGATCTGATTACAGGTTATGGAACCGGTGCCGTGGAGATTAAGAGCGGATATGGCCTTACTACCGAATCTGAATTAAAGATGCTTCGAGTTATTAAAAGACTTAAACAAAACAGTCCTCTCACCATAAAATCCAACTTCCTTGGCGCACACAGTATCCCGATGGAATTCAGAGGTCAGCAGGAGAAATATGTGGATATTGTGGTGAATGAAATGCTTCCGGCTGTTGCGGAAGAGAACCTCGCAGACTTTGTGGATGTATTTTGTGATAAAGGTTTTTTTACTGTTGAGGATACCGAAAGAATCCTTGAAAAGGCTGCCGAATATGGTATAAGACCAAAAATTCATGCCAATGAACTTGATTATTCCGGCGGTATTCAGGTGGGTGTTAAATACAATGCCTTATCGGTGGATCATCTTGAATTTACCGGAGAAGAGGAGATGAAAGTGTTAAAAGGCAGCGGAACAATGCCAACGATACTTCCGGGAGCTGCGTTTTTCCTTGGAATGAAATATGCACCTGCCAAAGAGATGATGGCTTTTGGTCTTCCTGTTGCCATGGCCAGTGACTTCAATCCGGGATCTTCGCCATCGGGAAATATGCAACTGATTCTCTCAATGGCTTCAATTCTTTATCGCATGACACCGCAGGAGGCAATAAATGCAACAACGCTAAATACAGCTTATGCGTTAGGTGTGGAAAATGAGCTTGGCTCAATAGATAAAGGAAAAATTGCAAATATCATTATCACAAAGCCAATAAATGGTATTGAATACTTACCCTATGCTTATGGGGATAATAAAGTCTGGAAAGTATATATTAAAGGTAAACCGGCAAAAGAAAATCAATAAACCCATTATATCATGAAAAAACTCATCGAATGCGTTCCTAATTTTAGTGAAGGGAGCGATATGAATGTAATCAACCAGATTACAGCTGAAATAGAAGCAGTAGAAGGTGTAAGCCTGGTGGATGTGGATCCTGGCAAAGCTACAAACCGTACTGTTGTTACCATGGTGGGAACACCTGAAGAAGTTTGCGAAGCTGCTTTCAGGGCTATCAAAAAAGCACAGCAGTTGATAGACATGACAAAGCATCATGGCGCTCATCCTCGTTTTGGCGCTACCGATGTATGTCCATTGGTTCCTGTTTCCAATATCACCATGGAAGAGACTGTGGAATATGCACATAAACTTGCAGAGCGTATTGGTAATGAGCTGGAGATACCTGTTTATTGCTATGAGTTTGCCTGCCGGGAGGAGAAAAGAAGAAACCTGGCCAACTGCCGTAGTGGTGAGTATGAGGCAGTTCGGGATCGTATATCTACAAAGGAGTGGAGACCTGATTTCGGCCCGGCTGAATTTACTGATTCTGTGGCTAAATCCGGTGTTACTGCTGTTGGCGCAAGGAACTTTCTGGTAGCATATAATGTAAACCTAAACACTACCTCCACGCGTCGTGCAAATTCCGTGGCTTTTGATGTCCGCGAGCGTGGTCGCGTGCTTCGCGAAGGTGACCCTGTTACAGGTAAAATTGTTAAAGATGAAAAAGGAAATCCTGTTTATACTCCCGGAAGTCTTAAAAGTGTCAAGGCTATCGGTTGGTTTATCGAAGAATACGGGGTAGCACAAATCTCCATGAACCTTACTGATATAACTGTTACCGCTGTTTATGAAGCTTTTGATGAAGTATGCCGCTGCGCTGAATCACGTGGTCTGCGTGTTACAGGATCCGAGCTTGTGGGTGTGATACCTTTGGAAGCAATGCTCGCCGCTGGTAAGCATTATCTGCGTAAGCAAAAAAGATCGCTTGGTATTCCCGACAGAGAAATTATTAAGATCGCTGTTAAATCAATGGGACTTGATGAGCTGTATCCATTCGATGCTGATAAGAAGATTATTGAGTATATTTTAGAAAACGAGCAGAAAAAAGGTAAGCAGCTTGTGGATATGACCCTCACGGAGTTTGCGGAAGAAACAGCTTCTGAGTCTCCGGCACCCGGCGGTGGATCAATCTCAGCATATATGGGTACCATGGGCGTTGCGCTGGGAACAATGGTTGCAAACCTCAGCTCTCACAAACGTGGCTGGGACGACCGTTGGGAAGAGTTTAGCCAATGGGCAGAAAAAGGGAAATCGTATCAGACTAAGCTCAATGCTATGGTTGATGAAGATACAAATGCCTTTAATAAAATCATGGACGCATTCGGACTTCCAAAGAAATCTGATGACGAGAAAGCTATTCGTAAGCAGGCTATTCAGGATGCTACAAAATATGCCATTGAAGTTCCTTTTAAGGTGATGAACCTTTGCTATGAATCTATGGAGGTGATGGAAGCAATGGCGGAAATTGGCAATCCAAATTCGGTGAGTGATGCAGGAGTTGGTGCTCTGGCTGCCCGTGCCGGAATCAGGGGGGCATTCCTCAATGTGAAAATCAATGCCGAAGGATACGAAGACACTGCTTTCGTTGATGATATTATGGCAAAAGCTGCTGAACTCGATGCAAAAGCACTCGAGAGAGAAAACAAAATCATGGAAATTGTGGAACAAAAGATTAAAGGATAGAGATTCCTCGTTCACAAATTTTCGTTATTGATACACCAGGGGCCGCAAACTTCCGACGACTATCGGATTCATTGCGGCCTCTGATTTTTTTTTGATCTCTTTGGCGTTACAGCCTATACTTCCTGACTTCGACAATGTGTCACCCTAAATACGCACTCAAACATCATGTATCATTGATCAAATGCAAAGGATTTAACTTTTTGCTTGTTAAGGAACACTGAGTTTCACCCAGGAAGTACGGGGTCTCACGGAGGAATGCAGGTCTTTTTAGCATTGAATGGGT
>PKSY01000177.1 GCA_002869405.1 Marinilabiliales bacterium | reverse complement strand
TGTTTCATACTCTACTACCGGTGGTAACCATGTAGCTACACCTGTCTGAGCATTAACTTCGAAATTCTGTGGAGGCAGACAAAGGCTCTGGAGAATAACATTTAATGTAGTATTATCTGCGATATAAATATTATCGAGATCGTAAGTTGTATAGCCATCTTTATAAACAGAAAGCTTATACATTCCATTCCATACTTCGTGGAAGAAAACTGAACCACTTTCAGGAGTAGTAGCTGAGAAAGTATACATATCAGGATCTGTCATACTTGTAAGAACTACAAGTGCATCTCCAACACCCATTCCATCCTCATCACGGACATTCACAGTTACTTCGGAGTCGTAACCGCGAGGTACTACGTTAGAGAATACAGGTTCTGATACATTGTAAGTATAAACAGCTTTAACAGCAAAACGA
This sequence comes from Marinilabiliales bacterium, assembly GCA_002869405.1. GTDB lineage: Bacteria > Bacteroidota > Bacteroidia > Bacteroidales > BM520 > BM520. The sequence goes on along the minus strand of PKSY01000177.1, from coordinate 2,577 downwards.
TACCAACCTTGCTCGAGGTTATCCCAATCGTAATCATTGTATTCTGTTACGGTGAGGTCGTTAGCGAGCAGGCTCCATGTTTCAGGAAGTTCTTCCTGACCCTGGAGTAGGCGATATACTTCATACTTCTCGAGTTCACGGTTGTCAGCTTCGTTATAAACGTAAGCACGCATCATGAAGTTAGTGAAGTCAGAGTTACGCCATGGCTCGTTGTTAGTTACATAACGAGAGTAGCTGCGAGGTTCAGCAGAAGAGTTATCGATTGCAATAGGAGCACAATCAGGATAATCACCACCCTGAATCATAGCGATGTAGAATTCACCATCGTTAATCACAACAGGTTCGTCAAGAATTGCATCAACCCAACCGTTAGAACCAGGCATTACGTCCATAGTAGCGAGTACCTGACCCGGCATACCATCAACACCATTATCATCGAGGATTGCAATCTGGAATGGAGCGAGCGTGTTACCTGATGGCCAGCTGCCGTCATAAATATTAACAGCACCACCCATTACTTCACAAGGATAACCTGCAGGAGTAAATTTCACTGCATTCATGTTACCTGCATAATCCCATGCAGTTACATCATCAGCCATGCCGTCGTCGTATGCAATAGTTTCGAAGAACATAGGAGCATACCAGTCAACGAAACACTCAGTATGTTCGTAGTTACGTTCGGCTGTAACACCAATTACAGGATAAGGGAATTCGCATGGATTGAAATCTACTTCAACAGTAGTTTCATCCGGCACGAAAATATTTTCCACCGTTTGTGTAACAAAGTCTTCAGCTTCACATGTAATATTATATGTAGCTTCAGTTACATTCATTGAGTAAACACAATTAGGTCCTGAGTATGCTATAAAAGTCTCTTCAGTATCCGGGTTTACGGCAGTAATCATGGCACCTTCGATAGGTGTTGGGATTGTACCACAAACACTAACAGTACCTGTAAGTGTACCTTCACCAAGGATATAGATATCAGCAGGTCCCGGAAGTGCCGGTCCTGATTCACCAGGAGTAGGCTCACCATAGAGGGCAGTTACAGTAAACTGATGCCATCCTGCGATAAGGTATTGAGAAGTATATGCAAGAGTAAGGCTGTCAACCTGATCATAGAATACACCATCCTTATAGATGTTATAAGCAGAAGGAGCTACATAAGCACCTGTTCCACCACCACCGGCATAAGGATAGAGTTCATATGCAAAGAGAAGGTTGTTCTGGATAATACCACCGAGTGATACAGTACCATCAACAATATCTGTAGAAGTATAGATACCACCGGCGAGGTCACCAGCAATACCAATTTCAGATACAACATCATAAGTTACACCTGTTGCAGCACCTGTAGCAGCATCATGCTGAACAAGAACACCACCTGAACCATCCTGGCTGAATCCCCAAACCATTGGGTCAGCGCCCGGCTGGAATGCATCATATGCCATTCCATAGAATGAGCCAAATGCACCAACAGGCCAGCTGTTGATTGTGTTACCTGAACGGTCCACGAGTAAAATATTTGTAGACCAGTTATTTACATAGAATGCATCCTGATCATCGTCATATGCAATTGCACGTACAGCTGTAGGACATGAGAGCGTAGTTACAAGTGTCTGTGCGTCGAAGTCCATCTGCCAGATATAAGAGCCGGCATCTGCACCATACATATAAGTACCATCATAAGCGAGGTCACGAATGTTTCCACAACCACTGATAGTAAAGTCACCATTGAAAGTACCATCAAGTTCATAGCTGAAGAAAGTACCTGCAGAGGCCGATCCATTCCACTTGGTAGTGTAGATCTTAGCACCATCAGTTTCAGCACCGGCTTCACCTGAAGCGTCACCACAAGGGAAGTTAAGCTGCAGATCCCACATATCACGTGTTCCGCCTGTTACCTGAACATTTCTCTGAACAGGAGAGGCATCTACTGTAGCGTCTGTATTTTCTCTTGCCTGCTGGCTCAATACAGTAACTTCAGCAGCACGTGGATATTCAATCATTGGAGGAGACCACATCAGTTCTGCATAGTGACCGTTGGCCATACCTTCAAGATCTCTTGGAGGAGGCAGGTACTGTGCAGTCCATGTGTGATAAGATTTCTCAGAGTAGCCATTATTGTAAACAGCTGCTACAGAAGAAGTATAAGTCTGTCCCCATGAAACCATCCATGGTTCAATCTGATATTCTGTTGCTTCAACGTAAGCAGTCATGATTTCATCATCAAGATAGAAAGCATAACCATTCACAGCGCGGTTTCCTTCAGGAACCTCACCGTAAAGCATTACATTGTCGATATTCCAGTTATTAATATTGTAAGAATCACCACCTTGAGCGCGGAATCTGATTTGGAAATCATTTCCAACAGCAAAAGCAGAGATATCATACACATGATTACCCCAACTGATAGAACCACCTGCATTTGAGAAGTTTTCTACAACAGTCCAGGCAGCACCATCATAAACCTCAACTATCATCTCTTCAAGAGTAGAAGTACTGAAGTTAGAGAGATAGAGGTCGAATGAGAGGAACATATTCGGGAATCCGAGACCTGATAAAGTTTTAGAAACC
>PKSY01000176.1 GCA_002869405.1 Marinilabiliales bacterium | reverse complement strand
CTGACAGGTTTTGAAAACCTGTCAGGTCTGTCTCCGAGGTTTTGGAAACCTGTCAGGTCTTCATGCTATTCAACAATTGTAAGCTCATCAATGATGTTGGTAGCACCTGCAAACTTATCAATGATAAAGAGTACATAGCGTGCATCAACACAGATAGTACGCTGAAGTTCCGGTTCAAAAGCGATATCACCACTCATGGCTTCCCAGTTACCATCAAAGGCAAGGCCGATTAGCTCACCATTGGCGTTGATAACAGGACTTCCGGAGTTTCCGCCTGTAATATCATTGGTAGTAAGGAAACATACATACATCTGTCCGTCATCACCGTAACGTCCGTAATCCTTGTTCTCCCACAGCTCCTTGAGCTTAGGATGCACAACAAATTCCCAGTTATTGGGGTCTTCCTTCTCCATCACACCGTCAAGAGTAGTAAGGTAGTTGTAATATACCGCATCAGCACCCTTATAATCCTGTACAGAACCATAAGTAAGTCGCATGGTAAAGTTAGCATCAGGATAGAACTTCTTATCTTTCTGCATCTCGCGTAATCCGGCAACAAAAAGTCTGTTACCACGTGACATCATATCATCGACCGCTGCGAACTGCTCGTTATAGCTAATATAATAGTTAATGAAAGCGTTTGCCAGTTCGTATGCCGGGTCTTTCAGAATCTTTTTACCTTTAGGGTTATCAAGGAATTCATTTACTGATTCTTCAGAAGTAAAAATTGATTTTGCAAAGAGCTTTTCAGCATAGGCATTAAAATCGCCATCATACTTTTCATTGATTACGGCAAGCTCTTCAGGAAGCATATCTGCCGGGAACTTGTTCCAGACCATCTCCAGTGTAGCCCCTACAAGGTTCTTATCAATATTCTGATTATAATCTTTAAAATAATCCTTTGTCATTTCACGAACACCGGCAATCATACCGTCAATCTCTTCCTGAGTAGCGTCTTTTTTGTCAAGCATTTTCGCCAGACTACCAAATCTTCTGCTAAAGCCGAAAATTTCAGCTCCACGGTAAAAACCTTCAAAGAAATAGGTATTCCATAAGTTTTGATCTGAAGAGAGCCAGTAAGCTTTCTTTAGGGTTGGAAGCGCTTCACCGTATTTTTCGTTCATATCAGGATTAGCTTCGAGCCACTCTGTAAACTTGTTTTCCAGTGCCAGTTTGGTACCATACACATCGAGGCGTTTGAGACCTTTAGTCTGACCGATAAAATATTTCCAATAGTTAGCTGTACGGGCATATTTTGAAGCATACTGGATACGAACTGCATCAGAGGCGTCCATACCTTCACGCATAATATCAAGCTTTTTACGACGGATTTTCACGATAGAGGGGTTATTTACCTCAATGGCATATTCTACGCCATAAGAGGTTAAAAAGCGCTCTGTGCCGCCGGGATAACCCATAATCATAGCAAAATCATCTTTCTTAACGCCCTTAATACTTACAGGGAGATGATGACGTGGTTTCATGGGTACATTTTCTTCAGAGTATTCAGCAGGCATATTATCTTTTCCTGCATAAACACGGAAGATAGAGAAGTCACCGGTATGACGGGGCCACATCCAGTTATCGGTATCAGCACCAAATTTACCAATGCTGCTGGGAGGAGTTCCAACCAGACGTACATCAGTATAAACCTCATAAACAAAAAGATAATACTCATTGCCATGGAAGAAGCTTTTTACATCAGCCTGATAGTGAGTATCTCCGACTGCTTCCTTTTCAATCTCTTTACTGATTTTACCAATGGCTTCAGCGCGTTCGCCTTCCGACATCTGATCGTTTACCACTTCCAGAACACGGTTGGTGACATCTTCAATACGCACCAAGAAAGAGGCTTTAATACCTTCATTGGGAAGCTCTTCCTCAAAGCTGCGGGCCCAGAAACCTTCAGTAAGATAATCATGCTCAACAGTACTGTGAGCCTGAATATATCCATAACCACAATGGTGATTTGTGAAGATAAGTCCCTGATCTGAAACGATCTCTCCGGTACATCCTCCGCCAAAAATAATAATGGCATCCTTAAGGCTTGAGTTATTAATGCTATAGATCTCCTCAGCTGTAAGCTGGAGGCCCATCTCCTGCATATCTGTGTAATTGAGGCGCTCAACAAACAGTGGCAGCCACATTCCTTCGTCGGCTTTGGCAAGCGGACTAACAAGCAGGAATAATCCTGTAATTAATACGAGTAACTTTCTCATTTTCATAATTATGTTTAGATAGAATATTCGACGTTACAAACGACTGGTATTAGTATTTGTTTCAAAGATTAAATGTACTCCTCCCCTTTGTGTTTTTTCACTTCATCAACAATGTTGCGTATTTTCTGTTCATCCTGCTTTTTACAAATAAGCAGTACACCATTATCTTCTACGATAATAGCATCATCAAAACCCTGTACCACAACAAGCTTGCTGCCGGGCACTTTTATTACAGAATGATTGGATTCAAAGGTGAGTACATTATCTCCGATTACGGCATTCTCTTTTTCATCTTTAGGAAGATTATCGTAAAGTGAGCCCCATGTTCCGAGGTCACTCCAACCGAAATCAGCAATATGAACATACACATTATCCGCCTTTTCCATTATTCCGTAATCAATGGATATTGATTTACAGGTTGGGAAAGCCATATCGATAAAATTTTGCTCCTGGTCGGTATAATAGCGGTCTGCTCCTGACTCCAGTATCTGGGATATTTCAGGTTGAAACTGCTCAAATGCATTATGGATTGCCTTCAGCGACCAGATAAAGATTCCCGAGTTCCACAAAAAATCTCCTGACTCGAGGAATGATTCCGCAATCGCTCTTTCGGGTTTTTCAGTAAATGTTTTTACCTTACAAACACGGTTGTTTTCACTCCAGGTATCTGACTCATCAAACTGGATATATCCATAACCGGTATCGGGTCTGCTGGGCTGAATACAGAGAGTGAGGAGCCACTGATTGCTCTCTGCAGCATGAAGTGCATTCGT